>JASHWL010000066.1 GCA_030044105.1 Thermoplasmata archaeon | reverse complement strand
GCCGCCCTCCGCCAGCGCCCGCAGTACCTGATGGTCGGGGAGGTGCGCGGCGCCGAGGCGTTCATCGTCTTCCAGGCGATGGCGACGGGCAAGACCTGCTACACGACGTTCCACGCGGAGAGCGTGAGCGCGATGGTCCACCGGATGGAGAACCCGCCGATCTCGCTGCCGCGCTCGCTCGTCTCCGCCCTGAACCTCGTGCTGCTGCAGCGGCAGGTGAAGGTCGGCACGAAGATGACCCGGCGCGTCCAGTCGCTCACCGAGATCGTCGGCCTCGACCCCGAGACCAACGAGCTGATCACGAACTCGGTCTACTCGTGGAACCCGGCGGACGACACGTTCCTCTACTCGGGCCACTCGTACATCTACGAGCGGGTCGCGCTGATGAAGAACCTCTCGATGAAGGACATGGAGAAGGAGGTCCGCAACCGCGCGGAGATCCTCGACTACTTCCTCTTCCGCGACAAGCAGGCCACCCGGGCGAATCCGTTCACGCACCGGGATGTGGGTCAGCTCGTCGCCTTCTACTACAAGGAACCGGACAAGGCGCTCGCCGAGGCCCGGGCCGAGATGGCCAAGGCGAAGGTCGCACCCCAGCTCACGACGCCAGCCGCCGCCCGCTAGCCCTAGACCGGTAAGCCGTTTCTTACGAGTTTCCAAACGGAGTGAGGATTATGCGAGGGGCTCTCGCATGATCGACGGGATGACCCATGGTTCCGTCAGTTCGCCGAGTCATGGCTCATCGGATTCATTGCCGGGGCGCCTCGGCCCACAGCGGCGACGCCGTGCAGTTCTCGCGGTCGGCGTCGCCGTGATTGTCGTGGCCGGCACTCTTGCGCTGTACTATTTCGCAACTTATCCGAGGACGGGACCGGCATCGTTCTTTCTCAACAACGCGAGTCGAGTTCCTGCTGGGTCAACGGGATGCTTACCGACCACGGGCGAAATCTGCTACTCGTTCGTGATGGGGACTTCAATTCAAGACTTGCAATTGTCTGACCTACGATTCGTGTTGACCACGCAGACCAACGAGGGCCCGAGTGGTCCCCGTGTGCCTGTGGGGTCCGGCGCCGGAGTCACGGTCAGCCAGCCTGCCGGGGGAGACGCCGGCCATTGGAATTGGTCAGAGGGGGCGTGGAGCTCCGGCGAAGGTTGGACCGTGCCGACTAACGTTGACATCTCCATCGTGTTCGATTCCGGCCTGTCTGACAACGCATCGCTAAACAACACGGACTTTTGGATCATCGTCACCGGCCCGGGAAATGCTGCAGTAGGTGATCCGCTCTACTGATTTCTGATCCCCTAGGCCGACTTCGCGGCACCATGCCGCGCTTCCCCGGTCTCCCGGCGCCTAATGCTCACCGGACTGGTAGTGCGGCGCCCTACCGAGATCGGGGCGGCGGGGGAAGCCCTTAGACCGCCTCCGCCTCGCGAAGCAGATGGCCCCCGAGCGTCCGTTCGCCCGCATCGCGGTGGCCCCGCGCGGCGCGGTCGATCTCTGGTGCGAGGACGCTATCCCGGGCCTCCCGAGGCGGCTACCGCCGGGCAGCGTGGACGTCGTCGTCACGAGCCCTCCGTACAATCTCGGCGCTCCTTACGGCCGGTACGACGACGCGCGGCCGCGCTCCGAGTACCTCGCGTGGATGGCGGCGGTGGCGGAGTCGGTTGAACGCGTCCTGTCGGACGACGGCTCGTTCTTCCTCAACGTGGGGGGCCGCCCTAAGGACCCGTGGCTCCCGTGGGACGTCGCGCGTGCGGTCGGCGAGCGCTTCGAGCTCCAGAACGTGATCCACTGGATCAAGTCGATCGCGATCGACCGGGAGGCCGCGGGCCGGTCCGCCGGCCTCGAGCGGGATCTCGCGCTCGGACACTACAAGCCACTGGTCTCGCGGCGGTACGTCCACGGAGCGCACGAGTACGTCTTCCACTTCTCGCGCCGGGGGGACGTCCCGATCGACCGCCTCGCGGTCGGAGTCCCGTTCCAGGACAAGTCGAACGTCGATCGATGGGCGTCGAGCGTGGGGGACCTCCGCTGCCGGGGCAACACCTGGTTCCTCCCGTACCCGACCATCCGGGAGCGCGCCCGGGACCGGCCGCACCCGGCGACGTTCCCACCGGAGCTCCCCGAGTGGTGCGTCCGGCTGCACGGGCTGCCGCGGGTGGGCCGCATCGTCGACCCGTTCGTGGGGATCGGCGCGACCGCGGTCGCGGCGGCCCGACTCGGAGTGACCGCTACGGGGTTCGATGTCGATCGCGAATACCTCCGTGTCGCGGCGGAGCGGGTCCGGCGCGAGGTCCGGTCGCGGAAGCGGTCCCCGATGCGCGTCGCCGGCGATCGGCGGCGAACGGCTCCGGCCTAGGCGTCGTCCGAGGGGGCGGCGTCCCCCGAAGGCGGAGACCACTCCCGCATCGGCGTGCGGCGCACGCCGGCGGCCGAAGCGAGGGCGTTCTTGGTCCCGGTCTTGGCGGCCTTTCCCGCGCTGACGAACGCGTCGCGGGTCGCGGCCCCGGCACGCGAAGCCCCGGAACCGATCGCGATCCCCGCGTTGGCGATGTGCCCGGGGAGATCGCGCATCTCCTTGTCCATGCGCTTTCCGAGGTTCGAGAAGTCGTCCTGGATATCGAGCGCGAGGTAGTGGGCCTCCTTGGCCGTCACGTGGCCGAGCCGCTCGATCTTGCGGTCCAGATCCGTAAATTCGCTCGCGAAGTCGCGGCCGAGCCCGCCGGCCGCCCGCCGCATCTCGGCGAGGTGCGCGCGGAACTGGGCTTCCTCCCGGTCGTTGCTCATGGGTCCACCGGGCTCCGAATCCTCGGGGTCGGGAGATAAAGGTTGATGCGCAGTGGCAGCCCCGGTCCGCCCTCGACAACGATCTCCGCCGGCTCGGGGGCTCGGACCCGGTGTCAGCCGGGCGAAGGATCCCCGTGTACGCGCAAGGGTCGCCAAGTACGCTGCCGGTGCCGCGGATTCCCCGCGCCGCCGGACGCGAGACTATCCCCCCATCCGTCGGTCCGCTCGCCGACGCCGCTTCGCACCCGCGGGAGGGCGGGGTGTCGGGGACGGCGCGGGAGGAGCGGCCATGCGTCGTTCGACCTCGGTCCCGTGGGCCCATCGGACGAGCAGTTCTACACCGAGCCGGTGCGGATCGGTGACGAGCAGGTCGCCGCCCATCGTGCGCGCGATCTGCCGGGCCGCGACCTCGTACTCGGGATGGTCGGACTTGAGCAGGAGCATCGTCGACTTCAGCGACGGGACCGTCGCGACCTCGCGCGCGCGCTCGAGCGCCCGCTCCATCGCGATGTCGAGCTGTCCCGAGCGCACCTGGCCGTCCTCGGCGGTGTAGGCCTCGGGAAGCCCGTCGGTGATGAGATAGAGCTCGCGGCGCGTGGCCCGGGAGGACCGCAGCAACAGGTGCGCCGCGCGCAGCGCCTCGGATGTGTTCGTGAACGCGCCGGCCTTACACTCCCAGAGCTCGACCAGGTCGAGCACGCGGACCTCGTTGTCGAAGGCGAAGACGTCAATCGTGGCGTCAGGGTAGCGTCGACGGATCGCGACGTACAGCGCGAGCAGGGCCTTCTTTGCCGCCTCGAGCTTCCCGCCCTCGCTCATGCTGCCCGAGCGGTCGAACGCAAGCACGACGTGGACGCGCTCGCTGGTGACCTCGCGGAAGACGTAGCTGGTCGCCTCGTCGATGTGCTTCTGGCCGGCCTGCCGGGCCGCGAGCAACGAGCTCGGCAGGTCGATGTGCGCGATCTCCTCGGCCCGCAGGAGGCGGGCCTTCTCGTAGACCCCGGTCGACGCGCCGCCCCGCAGCGAGAGGCGGACGTCGCCAGGGAGTTGACGGCTTTCCTCCTCCAGGAGGAGCCGGGCGAACCGCTCGACCAGACCGTAGGTGACCTGGAGCTCCCCGTCCCGATCGGCGACGAAGCCCCGCTCCTTCAGCTCGCGCTCGACCCGGCGGGCCTCTCCCTGCCGGAGCCGGGACTCCGTGTCCGCCTCCGCGCGGCGCTGGGCCTCTTTCCGCTCCTCCTCGAGCTGCCGGCGCTGCGCCTCCGCCGCGCGGCGCTTCTCCTCGGCCTCCCGGTTGAGGTCCCGTTCCTCCTGCTGGATGTGCCGGGTCACGGATTGGGAGAGCTCGTCGCGCTGCGGACCGCTGAGTTGTGCGATCGCCGCCCCCAGGTCGGATGCGCCCAGGTGCCGCCCCCCGGGGGCCGCGACCGCGAACGTTACCGTGCGCTCCGTCCGGGGCGGTGGAGCCTTCTGCTTGCGACCGAAGAGGCCGCGGAACCAGGCGGCGAGCCGTGCGAACGCCGCCCGGATGCGGGCCCAGATCGACGGCGCGGGCGGGGGACGGTTCCAAGAGGCGTCGGGGAGCAGGAGCGCGCTCCCCACCTCGTCGAGGAGATCGGTCGGGAGATGCGACCAGTCGATCGAGCGAGCCGCCTTCAGGCGGGCCTCGAGCTCGGCGATCCGTCGCTCGACCTCCGCGTCGCTCCGGCGGACGACCTGATCGAGCTCGGCTCCGCGTCGATCGTAGTCGCCGAGGAGACGCGTCACCCGACGCCGCGCCTGCTGCCGCAGCCGCTCCCGAAGCCGCGCCAGCCGGGCCGCGAGATCACGGTTCTTCGCCTCCTCCTCGCGGACGAGGCGCTCGGCACCTGAGACGCCCTCCTCGGCCAGCGCGCGCACGAGGCGCGCCCGATCGACCGCGTCGAGGAGGTCGTCCGAGTAGACGTCGTCGGCGAAGTCGCCGCACTCGGGGAGATCGATGGCGGCGCTAGAGGGGGGCGTCGTCGTCGTCCTCGTCCTTGCAGGTGAAGAGCGAGTACTCCTCGAGCAGGCGGAAGACGTGGATCGCGGTGGCGCTCGGCGTCAGGGGCGCGGGGGGACGCTCGCGGTCCGCGACGTACTTCGCGAACCCGCGGAACTTCGGGAAGTTCGGTCCGTCGGCGGCGAGCTGGGTCTGGAGCTCGGCGTCGTCCTTCAGGCGGCGACCCTCGCCGACCAGCGCCTCGCCGTCCCCCTTGTTCTCCTTGAGGACGCCGCGGTAGAACCGGCACCAGTAGACCCCGGCGCTCCGCTTGAGCGCGGGGTCGAGGTACTGGTCGATGAACTCGGAGACGCGCTTCTCGTTCTGGCGGAACGAGTCGCCGCTGCGGGCCCGGATCCGTCCGCGCATCGCGTGCACCAGGCCGGCCTTCAGGTCGGCGCTGGTCGCGAGCGGGTGCCCGGCCAGCACCGCGATCGCCGCGGTCCGGTCGGCGACGTCGATCAGGGTCCGGTTCGACCCCACCTCGCCGATGTCCGGATTGTCCTCGCTCATGCGGAGGCGCCAGGCCTCGATCACGCGCACGCCGGCGTCCGCCAGGACCTCCGGGACGAACGAGGCGGGATCGTCGGCGCGCGCGAGCGCGACGATGCGCACGTTGTCGGCGTGGTGGTCGTTGTAGCCCACGTGCAGGCTGGTCAAGCGGTCGGAGAGCGGATCGTTGATGTTGTCGAGGTCGGAGAGGTTCGACGTGCAGACCGCGACGAAGAGCCCGGGGAAGCTCTCCCGCGACTTCGCCGGTGTGACCGTCCCCTCCTGCAGCGCCTGGAGGAGCACGTTCTGGGTCCCGAGCGGCAGCTTCCCGATCTCGTCGACCAGG
Source organism: Thermoplasmata archaeon (assembly GCA_030044105.1). Classification (GTDB taxonomy): domain Archaea; phylum Thermoplasmatota; class Thermoplasmata; order Lutacidiplasmatales; family UBA184; genus Lutacidiplasma. The sequence goes on along the minus strand of JASHWL010000066.1, from coordinate 2,802 downwards.
AGGAAACCTCGGTTCGCCTGCAGGAGCTTCCCCGGCTCGAGCACGAGCGGGCTCATCGGGTCCCCGACCTCCTCGAGCTTCCGCAGGTTGATGTTCCCCGTCAGGTGGTCCGGGAACACCTCGCTGGATCCCTGCAGCCGCGCGTAGCCGAACCCTTCGCGGAGCGTGACGTACGTCGCCGGGACCTGCGTCGCATCGACGGTCGCGGGCTGGAACTTCGTCGGATCCCCGCCCGGGGCGAAGCGGCGCTCGCAGATCGGGCACGGAGGGAAGCGGGCGGCGATCGCCGGATCGACGACGCTCAGCGGATGGTCGAGGACCGGGCAGCCGTCGATCGCCCAGACGTCCTTCGGGAAGATCGTCCAGAGGTCCTTCGCCAGGCTCGTCTTACCGGCCCCGGAGGGGCCGAAGAACAGGACGTGGGCCCCCGACACCAGCGACGTGATCACGTCCTCGTACGTCGCTTCCGGGAGCACCGTGCGGGGGAACAGGGCGCGCACGGCCTCCGGGCGGCTCAGGCCCTGCTGCCGGAACTTCTCGATCGATCGCAGGATCTCCGCGCGAAATCGTTCGCCCGGCGTCTGGACCGGGACCTTCGCACTCTTCAGCGCTGCGGCCGTCGAGCGGGAGCCCGGCGCCGGTGACGGGGCGGCCGCGGGCGACACGGCGCGGCGAGCTAGGTTGCGGATATGTAGTTTGCCGCGGCTTGAATCGTCGGCCGCCCCCGGCGGAGGAACCGGGCCCGGCTGTCGGGGAATGGTTAAGTAGGGTACCCCGCTCGGCGGCCGCGCGACAGATGGCGGAGAAGGAATCCGGGGCGGCCAAGAAGCCGGCGCTGGCCCGCACGGTCAAGGACAAGTGGCGGTCCAAGCACTGGCTCAAGGTCCGCGCTCCCGGGCTGTTCCAGCACGTCGAGCTGGGGGAGACCGTCGCGACCGAACCCGAGCAGGTGATCGGTCGCACGCTCGAAACGACGCTGCCCGAGCTCTCCGGCGCGGCCGACGCCGCGAAGGCGCACGTCAAGCTCCGATTCCGCATCGAGCGGCTGGGCGGCGACGGCGTCGCCGAGGCCCGCTTCATCGGGCACGACCTCACGTCCGACTACGTCCGTCGGCTCGCGCGCCGGAAGCGGTCGAAGATCGACACGTCGTTCCACGTCACCACGAAGGACGGCGTCGAGATCGTGCTGAAGCCGGTGGCCGTCGGCGAGCAGCGCCTTCAGACCCGCCTGCGGGCCGAGCTGCGGCACCAGATCGTCACGATCCTCACCGAGGAGGCGGCGAAGCGCTCCTCCGCCGAGTTCGTGCGCGAGATGCTCCAGGGCGAGCTGTCCAAGGTGCTGGCCCACGGACTGAAGACGCTCTACCCGCTGAAGAAGATCGAGATCCGGCGCTCCGAGGTGCTCGGCGTGATCTCCGACGAGCTGCCGGCGATGCCCGAGTCCGCGACCCCCGCGGAGGGGCCCACCTCGCCCGACGTCGCCGCACCCGTCGCCGCGGGCGACGCTTCCGGGGCCTAGGGCGGGAGGACGCCGCGTGGCGCGTCCGATTCCTGTCGGAGTGGCTCAGCCTGGTAGAGCACGGGACTCATAGCGGGGCACCGCACCGGTGCCCCGGGAGAGATCCTGGGGTCGGGGGTTCAAATCCCCCCTCCGACATTTTGGATGTGAACCCTCGCGTCCCCGGATTTGAACCCCGAGGAGCGGGGTGGTCCGGCGTACCGAAATGAGATTGCCGCGCGTGCTCCGACAAACTTTCCGGCTCGATCCCCGTGCTATCTGAGGCGAACCGTGCGCCTTCGAAGCTCTCGAACCGTCTTTCCGGTCCCCCCTGCACTTCTGGCGATCATGATAACCCACAGGCGGTCTTCGACCACCGAGTAGAACACCCGTACTTCGGTGGTCGCGTGAAATCTCCACACTCCTCGCACCTCCGCGATCTCTTTGACCTGAACCCCGGGATGGGAGCGGTACGGGGCCGCACGGAGGAACTCGAGCTGAACGCGGATCCGCCGTCAAATCTCCCTAGGAAGGCGGGCGCCGTCTCTTACCGCTCGGGAATCGAACTCGAGCGGGTAGGGGTTCAAACCCCCCACCTGCGATAGACTTCCTCGGCGGGGACCCCCTTTACCTTACCAGCGCGAATCTCCGAGACGCGCTTCTTGAGCTCGGCGATCAGCCGGGGAGGGTAGTACTCCTCCGCGAGTTCCTGGAGGAGATCGTCGTAGCTCTCTCCCGGGCGCTTCATGGATTCGAGGAGATGTCGCGTGCTCGTTCGGATCGTGATCGTCGTGGGAGGGTCGGCGGTCGCCATTGATTCCAGTAGGCGACCAATTGGCGTAAGCCCAGGCGGGCCCGGAATAGCCGCGGTCGGGGAACGGTTGAGATTTCAACGAGTCTTCGCCCCCCTTCCGACATCACCTTAGAGCTGGGTACACCCTGTCGGCGATCCCTCACTTGGGTGTCCCGGATGTCAAGCCGACAATCTGTCGGACGTGATGCGGTGCCGTTGCCTCCTCGAGGAGGAAGTTCGCCAGATCGGTCCGTCGCAACGTGGCGGAAGCCTTCGGGCGAAGATCCGTCGCGGCAGTGTACCCCGGTGGACCTCTGGACTCAACGAGGCGGGTAGGGCGAACAATGGTCCAAGGCGCCGGACCGGAACGCACAACATTCTCCATGGCGCTTGAATCCAGCTGCACCCGATGGTAGATTAGACGGATGAGGAGGACCAGAGGATTTCGCGTCGGGAAGAGCAGAGCCTGAGAGATGACCAGATACCGCAGGTTTGGGTTCGAGCGGGAGAT
>JASHWL010000065.1 GCA_030044105.1 Thermoplasmata archaeon | reverse complement strand
GGCGTGAGCTCCTCGATCGAGAACCCGCACTCCGGGCAGGCGCGCCGGCTCGAGAACACCTCGCGGGCGCCGCCCGAGCGGCGGAGCACGACGAGCCCGTCCCCCAGGTCGCGGGCGAGGGCCACCGACTCCGCGAGCCGGCTCGCCTCGCCGGGCCCGACCTCGAACCCGTCCACGACGACCTCGATCGTGTGCTTCTTGTGCTTCTCGAGGCGGATCTCGGGACCGGGGAGGCGGACCTCGACGCCGTCGATCACGAACCGACGGTACCCCTCCTTGCGGAGCCGGTCGAGGACGTCGCGGTGCTCGCCCTTCATCGCGCGCACGACCGGTGCGAGCAGGTCGATCCGCTCGCCGGGAGCGCGCGCCGCGATCGATCCGGCGATCCGGTCGACCGACTGCGGGGCGATCTCGTGCCCGTCGTTCGGGCAGTGCGGGATCCCGATGCGGGCGAACAGGAGCCGCAGGTAGTCGTGGATCTCGGTCACCGTGCCCACGGTTGAGCGCGGGTTCCGGCTCCCCGCCCGCTGCTCGATCGCGATCGCGGGCGAGAGCCCGTCGATGGTGTCGACGTCGGGCTTGTCCATCTGGCCGAGGAACTGGCGCGCGTAGGCCGAGAGGCTCTCGATGTACCGGCGCTGGCCCTCGGCGTAGAGCGTGTCGAACGCGAGCGACGACTTGCCGGACCCGCTCACGCCGGTGATGACGATGAACTTCCCGCGCGGGAGGTCCAGCGAGACGTTCTTGAGGTTGTGCTGCCGCGCGCCGCGGATGCGGATCGCGTCGTGGGGATCGGCCATCGGTCCTCGATCCGGCTCAGGCCGGCAGGAGCGCGCCGACCGTCTCGACCAGGCGCGCGACCACGTGGTCCTGCACGCGACGTCCGAGCTCGGCCGACGCGGGCCGCGTGTCGCCCATGACGCTCTCGGGCCACTCCCGCGCGTCGGGCGGTCCCGGCACGAACGGGCTGCCCCGCTCGAGCACGACCGGCCGCGCGGTCCCGACCGCGCCCGGCGCCAGCGCCATCACGCGGGAGGTCTCGAGGAGTCCCGCGTGGCCGTCGGTCGCGGGCGACTCCGTGCCCCGCAGCTCGTAGACGAAATCGTAGTCGGAGAGCACGACGATCCGCGTCGCGGGGTGGGCGCGCATCGCGTCGTCGGCCGCCTCGCGGAGCGCCGCCATGTGGCCGCGCTCGGCGTGCCCCGAGAGCACGAGGAGACGCCGGACGCCGGAGCGCGCGAGCTCGGAGAGCACGCCGGTCGCGTGGGTCTGCAGCTGGGCCATGGAGAGCGAGACGGTGCCCGGGAACCGCCGGGCCCCCGGCGCGGACCCGTAGGCGATCGTGGGCGCGATCAGGGCGTCCACCCGGTCGGCGAGCGCGCGCGCGGTCGCCTCGGCCTGGATCTGATCGGCCCCGAGCGGCAGGTGCGGGCCGTGGGCCTCGAGGGCCCCGACGGGAACGATGACGACGGGATTCCGGGCGAGCTCGCGCTCGAACGTGCGCGAATCGAGCTCCAGCAGCTGACGGGAGGCCGCCACGAGAGATTTCACGGGGCGTCCGTATTTAACCCGGGGCGAGAGGTCGCGGAACGGAGTTCCCCCGGAGCCACCGGGGGGCGACCTCTTAGGCGCGCGGCCCTATGCTTCTGGTTTACGACTCCGGCACGCGGGGCGGAGCGACGACCGCCGTCTCCGCGCTCGCGGGTTCCGCGGCGCGCGCCCGGCGGGCGCGGGGCTTCGCCGTCGCCCCGGCGGCCTTGGCGCGCCCCTTCGCCTTCGCGCCCGCTCGGGCTGGCTTCTTCGCGGCCGCCTTGGCCGGCTCCTTGACGCGAGTGGGGCACGCCGGATTGATGCAGAGGGTCCACGGAGGCCGCCCGGCCTCGATCGCCGTCACGACCGGCGCGCCGCATGTCGGGCACGGCGGCTGGTCCTTGTCGAGCCGGCCCCGCTGCGGCAGGGGATAGGTGACCCGGCACGCCGGGTAGCCCGTGCACCCGACGAACCGCTTCCCGAGGAAGGAGTAGCGGATCTCGAGCGGATGGTGGCTCGCCGGGCAGGTGCCGATCCGGAACGCCCGGTGGTGCTCGGAGCACTCCGGGTTCATGCAGTAGAGGTCGGGTCGCTGGCCCCGGAACGTGATCTTGAGCCGCGGGGCCTTGCACTGGGCGCACAGGAACTCCGGCGCCGGCTCGATGAAGCCCGCGGCGGGCAGCGAGTAGGTGACGGTGCAGGACGCGGGGTTGTTCGCGCACTGGATCCAGCGCGACCCGCGCGGGCTCCGCTGGATCAGGAGCGCCCCCCCGCAGCGCGGGCACGGCCCTACGAAGTGTTGCTTGTCGAGCGCGCCCGTCAGCGTCTCCTTGACGGCGGGCGCGTTCGCCGCGAGGAGCCCGTAGGCCTCCCGCAGCATCTCCCGCGACTCGTCGAGGACCTCGGTCTTGGGCTTCTTCGACTCGGCGACGAGCCCCATGTCCTCCTCGAGCCGGTGGGTCATCTCCGGCCGCGTGATCAGCGCGGCGTGGGCGCGGAGCGCGTCGGTGACCGCGATCCCCGTCGTCGTGGGCTCGAGCTGCCGCTGGTTGACGTAGTGCCGGTCGAAGAGCTTCTGCAGCACGTCGTGGCGCGTGCTCTTGGTGCCCAGCCCCAGGCGCTCCATCTCCTGGATCAGCGAGCCCTGGGTGAACCGTCGGGGAGGACGCGTCTGCTCCTCGACCAGCTCGACCTTCGGGACGGCGACCGTCTCCCCGATCGTGAGCACCGGCATGGCCGATTCCTCCGGCTGCGAGTACGGGTAGACGCGGTACCAGCCGGGATCGGTCACGTGCTGGCCCTTGCCCTCGAACGGCTCGCCGGCGATCGCGACCTGCGCGGTGCGCTGGTAGCCGATCGCGTCGGGGGCGACGGTCGCCAGGAACCGGCGCACGACGAGCTCGTAGACCTTCGCGTGGTCGGGCCGGAGCTTCTTCGGGTCGACCGCGCCGGTCGGATAGATCGGCGGGTGATCGGTCGTCTCGGTCCGGCCCCGGCTGGGGCGGAAGCTGGACTGCGTGAGCACGAACTCGGCCGCCTCGGCGAACGGACCCTCGCGGAACTTCTCGACGAGGGGACGGAGGGAGAGGCTCCGCGGGTAGACCGTGTTGTCCGTCCGCGGGTAGCTGATCAGGCCCTGGGTGTACAGGTCCTCCGCGATCCGCATCGCGTTCGCGGCGCCGAGCCCGAGCCGGGTCGCCTCGGCGACGAACAGCGTGGTGGAGAACGGGACCGGCGGTCGCCGGCGGGTCGGTTCCTCCTGGTACGCGGTCACGCGGCCCTCGCGGACGTCGCGGACGCGTCCGAAGACCGCCTCGGCCTCGGACTTCGCCTCCCACCGGCCGTGGGCGTGCTGCAGGGCGAACCGTTCGCCGTCCTTCTCGCCCTCGGCGTGGATCTCCCAGTACGGGGTCGGGACGAACTCCTTGATCGTCTGGTCGCGCTCGACGAGCAGCGCGAGCGTCGGGGTCTGGACGCGGCCCGCGGAGAGGAAGCCGCGGCCGCGCTGGCCGGCCGTGAGCGAGAGGTAGCGCGTGAGGACCGCCCCCCAGACGAGGTCGATCTCCTGGCGCGCCGAGGCGGCCTCGGCGAGCGCGTGGTCGAGCGTCTGGAGGTTCCCGAAGCTCCGCTCGATCTCGTCGCGCGTGAGCGCGCTGTACCGGGCCCGCCGGACCTCGATGTCGGGGTGGACCTTCTGCAGGAGCTCGAGGCACTCGAGGCCGATGAGCTCGCCCTCCCGGTCGAAGTCGGTGGCGATGATCACGCGGTCGAAGCCGCGCACCATCGACTGGAGCGTGGTGACGATCCCGGTCTCGGTCACCCGCTTGAGCGGAGGGGTCTCCAGCAGCCGGGGCAGGCTCGCCAGCGTCCACTCCTGGAACTCCGGCGGATAGTCGAGCTCGACGATGTGGCCGCGGAGACCGGCGACCGCGTAGCGGCCGTCCGGCCGCTCGAACTCGAAGACGTTCGTCCCGCCGACGCGGGCGCGCTTCATCCGGCCGTCCGAGAGGACGACCGCGATCCGGAGCGCGGTGTTGAACTTCTCCGCCACGACGAGGGTCGAGGGTCCGGGCACGGACTCACGAGGTCGGGAGGGGTTGATAAGGCTCGCCCGCGGGTGACGGGTGATCCGCCGCTCGAACGCACGCGCGCGCGTTGGGCCGGGGTCCCGAGGCGCCCCGGCTCCGAAACCGCAAGAGGAGGCCCGCCCGTCCCTCCGGCATGGTCGAGCTGGAGAACCCTCCCGAGAACCGGTGCTTCGGATGCGGGCCCGCGAACGCGCGGGGCCTGCGGCTCCGGTTCGAACGGGGGGAGGCGGCCGACGGGACCCCCGAGCTCCGGACGTTCTTCCGGCCCGAGTCGGACGAGACCGGCTGGCCCGGACTGTTCCACACGGGGCTCCACTTCACCGTGCTCTACGAGATCTCCTACTGGACCGCCCTCGAGCTGGGCGGCCGGCTGATGGTGAGCACCGGCCCGGGCACCTACGAGCACCGCCGGCTCCCGCGCGTCGGACGACCCTACCTGGCCCGGGCCCGCCTCGGACCCCTGGTCCCGGAGGGACGCGCGATCGACGCGACCTCGGCCTCGGAGGACGGTCGTCCGTGCGGCTCGCTCCGAACGTTCTGGCGCCCGGTGGAGCGGGCCGAGATCGAGCGCGCCGGCCTATCGCTTCCGGGCTATCTCTGGGACGCGATCCCGTCCCGCTGAGCCCGCGCGCCGGCGCGCACTATCCCTCTCTATAATATGGCGGGCGTCGCTGGGCTCCCCTCCGTGCCGCGGTAACTCAGTTTGGGAGAGTGCAAGACTGAAGATCTTGAAGCCGCCGGTTCAAGCCCGGCCCGCGGCACCTCCCTCCGGACCGTCGCCGCGCAAGGCTTATCGACCCTCGTCCCGCTGATTCGCGACCCGGGGCGCGCTCGGAACGGGGTTCCGCGGCGGCCGTCCCGGGGTCGGCAGGGACCGATGTCCGTCCGCTCCGCGCGACTGGTGGCGCTCGCCGTGGTCGCGGGCGCGCTCCTCCTCGGCTCGGCGGGTCTCGCCGCGGCCTCGGGCTCGGGCTACGACCTCTCGTTCAGCCAGGCGCCGTCCACGGCGATCCGGAGCGCCGCGCTGATCGGGATCACGACCTACGACCCGGGCGGGTCGAACCTCACGGTCACGGTGACGCTCGACGGACCGTTCGTGCTGAACTCCGCCTCGTACTCCTACTCGGTCGACTTCGGAGGGGGGTCGCAGCTCAACGCGACCGCCTACGCCCTGTTCGGGAACAACACGACCGCGGGCAGCTACGTCAGCCTGGAGCCGTCGTCCTCCCCGGCGGGGCCCCTGCCGTTCTCGCTCTCGAACAGCGGGACCGTGCTCACGTTCAGCATCGCGAAGGTCGCGGTCGGCACGTCCTCGGGCTTCATCGTCAACGCGCTCGCCACGGCCACGCTGGGCACGACGACCGCGTCGAGCGCGCTCGGTTCGTTCTACCAGAACGTCGGCTCCTGCTCCGGCCCGCTCTGCCCGGCGAGCTCGGGGGGCGGCAGCTCCCCCATCGACTGGGCGGTGATCCTGCCGGTCGTGGTCGCGGTGGCGCTCGTCGCGCTGGTCGTGGTGGCGCTGCGGCGGCGCCGGAGTCCGCCCCCGACGCCGGCGTCGCCCCCGCCGACCGGCGGCCCGTAGGGTGCGCGCAGAGCTCAAGGGACCGCCGTGGTGTGTCCGCCGCCGTGGCCGCGCGCCGGTTCTGTCGGTTTCGTCCGGGGATGCGGGCGCCCTCGGCCGACACGTCGGTCGTCCCCGAGGACGGCGTCTGCCTGAGCGCCTTCCTCGTCGTCGAGTCCGCCGCCCGCCCGGGAGAGGTGCTCCTGGGTCGGATCGCTCCCGAGGGCCCGTGGTCCGAGGCGGGTGGGTTGAGCGGGGAGCGGATCCGCCGCTGGCCGGATCGCTGGATGCTCCCGGCGAGCCATCTGCTGCTGTTCGAGTCCCCCGCGGACGCGGCCCGCCGGATCTCGGCCGAGATCCTCGGGCGCCCGATCGAGGACCCGGGCCGGCCCGAGGTGTTCTCGGAGACGTACGGGCGTGCCGGGACCGTGGGGGACCCCCACTGGGACCTCCACTTCGTCTACCGCCTGACCTGGCCGGACCCGGCCCCGCCGGCCGGTCGCCTCTGGCGCGAGCTCGCGTTCCGCCCGGTCCGATCGATGGCCGCGAGCGAGTTCGCCCGCGACCACCAGGATGTGTTGGCCCTCGTCGGGCTCCGG
>JASHWL010000064.1 GCA_030044105.1 Thermoplasmata archaeon | reverse complement strand
TAGCGGGAGATGTCCTCGCCGGTGTACTTCTTGACGAGCGCGCTGACGTTCTGCACGGCCTCGCGCGCGATCTCCCCGAGCTTCCCCGTGGCCACGACGACGCCGCCGTCGCGCGTCTGCGCGGGCGTGACCTCGGCCACGATCGGGAGGACGATGCCGGAGAACTCCGCCATCCCCGTCTGCGCGTTGATCGCCGCGAGGCCGTTCACGACCCCGACGGCGGCGCCCTCGGTCGAGAACATGCGGTACTCCTTGCGGCGCTCGATGTAGCGGTCCGCGATCTGCTGCTCGAGCGAGCGGCTCGCGCGCTTCGCGCGCACGACCTGCTCCGCGCGCACGACCGGCGCGCCCTCGCTGAGCGCGATGTCGCCGGCCACGCGGACGAGCCCGCCGAGCTCGCGGAGGCGCAGCGTGAGCTGGCCGGACCGACCGGACCGGCGCTGGGCCTCGCGGACGACCTCGACGACCGCGCCCATGTCGAAGTGGGGGATCTTCTTGTCCTTGACGATCTCCTGCGCGACGAACCGGACGATCTTCATCCGGTTGTCCGGCGTGTCGACCATCGTCGTCTTGACGTAGAGCTCGTAGCCGTAGCCGCGGATCCGCGAGCGGAGCGCCGGGTGCATGGTCTGCACGCTGTCGATGTTGCCCGCGGCGACCAGCACGAAGTCGGACGGGACCGGCTCCGTCTTGACCATCGCCCCGGCCGAGCGCTCCGACTGCCCCACGATCGGGAACTTCCGCTCCTGGAGCGCCGTGAGCAGCGAGTGCTGGCTCTCGATCTTCAGCAGGTTGATCTCGTCGATGAACAGGACCCCGCCGTTCGCGCGGTGGATCGCCCCGACCTCGACGCGGTCATGGGGGGGCGTCTCGAGCCCGCCCGACTGGAACGGGTCGTGCTTCACGTCGCCGAGGAGCGCGCCCGCGTGGGCGCCCGTCGCGTCGACGAACGGCGGCTTGTCGTCGGGCGAATGCGACACGAGGAGCTTCGCCACGCCGGCGCCGGCCTCGTTGCGGCCGCCCGAGAACCGGATCAGCGCGTAGAGGATCAGCACGATCAGGAGGCCCACGAGGAGCGCGGTGAGGTCGATCGGGTGGCTCGAAAGCGCGATGTAGAGCGTGAAACCGAAGACCGCCAGCGCGATGACGACGAACAGGATCGTCCGCTGCTCGCGCTTCTGGGCCGCCTCGAGCTTCTGGGCGGCGACGATCTCCTTGCCCTTGCCCGAGGGCACGACCCGGATCTTCGGCTCGTTCGGGTCCTCGTTGTTGGGGTAGGCGAGGATGTCCTGGAGCTGCTCCTTCGGTAGGAAGTCGACCATCGCCCGGGCGAGCATGCTCTTCCCGGTCCCGGGCTCGCCGATCAGCATCATGTGCCGCTTCTGGGTCGCCGCCTTCCGGGCGACCTCGACGGCCTCGTCCTGCCCGATCACCTGGTCGAGCAGCCGGGGCGGGACCTCGACCTGCGCGGTGCTCTGGTACGGGAGGGTCCGAGCCCACTCTTCCAAGTCGGTGGACGGCGCCGGCTCGGGGGATTCCGCCGACGGTGTGACCGCGCCTTCTGCCATGGTGGCGTGTCGACCCCGAGTCGCAGGGATCGCTCGCCGTCGGAACCATGCGGTGGAGTCTATAAATCCCTTCGGTCCCCGCCCCCGTTCCCTCGCCCGTATGGGACGCTCCGGAGGGGCGCCCCGCGCTTCCGGAGTCGTTCGTTATCTATCGCGCGGGGCTCGACGCCCGCCTGTGACCGAGCGTCTCGAAGGCCGCCCCGTCGCCGCGGCGATCGACGAGGCCACCCGGGCCCGGGCACGCGCCGGTCCGGCGGGCCGCCCTCCGCTGCTCGTCAGCGTCCATCGGGACGTCGACAGCCCGTTCCGTTTCTACCTGAAGCGACAGGCGCGGGCCGCCGCGTCGGTCGGCGTCGGCTTCCGCGAGGAGGCGATCGCTCCCGAAGACGGCCCGGGCGCGCTTGTGGAGCGACTTCGGGGGCTGGACGCGGACCCTGCGGTCGACGCGGTGCTCCTCGAGCATCCGCTCCCCAGCCCCTACGACTTCTCGGCCGCCATCGCCGCGCTCCGCGCGGAGAAGGACGTCGACGGCGTGGGGGCCGTGAATCTCGGGCGGCTGGTGGGCCAACGCCCGACCCACGTGCCGGCGGTCGCCCGGGCGGCGCTCGCCATCGCCCGCCACTACCGGGCCCCCATCGAGGGGGAGCGCGTCGCCGTGATCGGTCGCTCGGAGACCGTGGGGCTCCCCCTCGCGCTCGCGCTGGCCGGCCGCGCAGAGGGGGTGAACGCGACCGTGACGGTCGCGCACTCGCGCACGGCGGACCTCGGCCGGGCGCTCGCCGACGCGCGCACGATCTTCTCCTGCGTCGGACATCCCGGGCTCCTGGACCGCGCGGTCGTCCCGCGCGGGGCGTACGTCATCGACGTGGGGCTCGCGAGCGTTCCGGACGCCTCCGCCCCGGGCGGGAGCCGGGCGGCCGGCGATGCGGACGCGGCCTCGCTCGAAGGGTGGGCCGGAGGGCTCACCCCGGTGCCGGGCGGGGTCGGGCCCGTGACCGTCGCCGAGCTCATGGATGGGGCGGTGCGCGCCCGTGATCTCCTCCACGGAGGACCGGCCCCGCCATGAGCCAGACCGCGTCGCGCCCGGAGTCCGCGGGACGAGCCGGCCGCGCCACCACCCTGCACTGTCGGGACTGCCCGATGTGGTACGGGGCGGAGGACGACGGCTGGGGACCCTGCTCGATCAAGCATCGGCGCGGTGACCGACGCTATCTCACGTGGGGAGGCCACCTCTGCGATGAGGGCTACGTGCCCCCGATCGCCGCCCCGGTGGTGGTGCGGGCGGACGAGTTGAGCGGGTTGCGCTCCACCTCGAGGGCGTCGGCCGTCGGGTACACCTCGACCTCGAAGGCAGGCCAGGGCAGGCGGACGGCCGCCCGTCGCAGGGTCGCCGGGGCGAGCTCGACACGCCGCCGCTCCGGGTCGAAGCGGTAGTCCCCGGGCGCGAGCCCGATCCGTCGGGCGACGCTGCGGCTCCACCGGACCAGGTCCGTTCCGCCGGTGGGCTCCACGATCCCGAGCACCACGGTCCCGTCGGGGGTCCGGTCCGCGAACGCGGGCGCGGTCCGTTCCGCGCGCCGCAGGAGCCGCTGGCGCAGCTGCACGCTGTCCTTGAAACGCGAGGAGCAGTAGTGGACCGGCGTCCGGAGCCGCATCTCGCGGACCACGCGCTCGGCCACCGCCCGGCTGCCGCGGACCCCCCAGCCGTTCCGGGGGTCCACCCGGTACGACCGCGCGTGGAGCTGGTCCTCGTTGGTCTCGGAGAACTCGAGCTCGTTCAGGTTCACGAAGTCGACCCCGATCCCGTCGAGCGCCACGAGGAGCCGACGCAGCTCCGCCTCCTTCTCGGGGAGGACCGGGATCTCCACCCCGCGGCGGATCCCCCACGCGGGCGCCTCCTCGAGCACGCGTCGGTAGGCGGCGCCCGCGCCCGTGAGCGGGCCCCACAGGTAGTGGGGTATGTGGAGGCGGAACTCGTCGAGACCGGCCGCCGCCAGCCGCCGGAGCTTCTCGGGGTGGGGTTCGTGCGTGTACAGGTGGATGTTGTGCTCGGCCCCGAACTCGCCCTTCAGCAGCCGAACGTAGTGCTCGACCCGGTCGGGCACCCCGAGCGGATCGCCGCCGGTGATCCCCGTGCCCGCCGCCCCGATCGCCCGCGCCTCATCGAGCACGTCCGCGTCCGACGTGACCCGCCGCTCGTTGGCGTAGACCACGTCGATCTGGTTGCGGTTGGGGGAGACCGGACAGTAGAAGCAGCGAAAGCGGCAGAGGCCGGTGACGAAGAGGACCATCTTGCGGCCCTCCTTGCACTGGACGCACGCGGGCGACAGCTCGCCCCGATAGCTCGAGGCCATCGGCAGCAGATGGAGGCGCTCGCTCGCCATGGGAGCCCGAACCCGCCGCCCGCGGTAAAAAGGATTGCCGCGTCCGTCCCTCGTCACGCCGGCCGAGGCCGCAGGAGCATCATCGAGCACGTGCCGTGGGCGAAGAGCGTCCCGTCGCCCCCTTCGATGCGGCCCTCCGCGGTCGCGAGGGTGCCGCCCCCGTGTACCAGCGTTCCCACCGCCCGGATCGTCCCAGCGCGCATCGTGACCGGGCGCACGAAGTGCAGCTGGAACTCGAGGGTGGTGTACGACGTGCCGGCCGGGAGGGTCGCGTGGAGCGCGCACCCCATGGCCGAGTCGAGGAGCGTCGCGAGGACCCCTCCGTGGACCATCCCGAGCGGGTTGTAGAGGAACTCCGCCGGCTCGAGCTCGAAGACGGCGCGCCCGGCGGCGACTTCGGTGATCCGCATGCCGAGCAGCTCCGCGATCGGCGGCGCCGGGAGCGCCCCGGTCCGGAGCTCCTCCAGTAGTTCCGCGCCGGATCGGGTGCGGGCTGCCTCGAGGATCCGCGCCGGGTCACCCCAGCGAACCGTCCGCACCCGCTCGCGGGTGCCGTGGTCGTCCATCGGATCCGCCGGCGCCCACGGGGCGCCGACCGCGGCATCGGGGCGACCGCTAAGGGCTTTGGGCGGCGGCCGGAGGCCAGGCGCCCCGACGCCCCATGGTGGTCGAACGCCACCAAGTGGGGTCGAGGAACGGTCGGGGCTTAGGCTCAAATGCCCCCCGTCGCTGGGCCGCGCCGTCCTCGGAGCGTACCGCGATGGAGATGCAACCCGGCCAGATGGCGTACGACCGCGCGAGCACCGTCTTCTCCCCCGACGGGCGGCTCTTCCAGGTCGAGTACGCGCTCCAGGCGATCCAGATGGGAGGCACCGCGGTCGCGGTGACCTACGACACCGGGATCGTGTTCGTCGCGTACCGGAACCTGCCGGTCAGCGCGCTCGCGGAGGCGAGCTCGATCGAGAAGAGCTTCGCCATCGACACCGGTCTCGGATGCGTGACCGCCGGGCTCATCGCGGACTCCCGGGTCCTGGTCGAGTACCTGCGGGTCGAGGCGCAGCGCCACCGCATCACCTACGGCGAGGCGGCCCCGTACGGCCTCCTCGGCCACTCCCTCGGGACCTTGCTCCAGCAGTTCACGCAGTTCGGCGGCACGCGTCCGTTCGCGGTCTCGCTGCTCCTCGGCGGCTTCAACGCCCGGACTCCCGGCCTGGTCGAGCTCGACCCGAGCGGCGCGACGATCGGCTGGAAGGCCTACGCGATCGGGCGCAACCGTCGCGCGGTGGCCGATTTCCTCGAGGAGAAGGTCTCGGACAAGATGGCCGAGGACGCCGCGTTCAAGCTGGCGGTGCAGGCGGTCGCCGAGGGCTCGCCGACGCCGTTCCAACCCGAGGCCCTCGATGCCGCGATCCTCGAGCCCGAGAGCGCGCTGCGACGGCTGCCGACCGCGGAGGTCGCGCGCCGCGTGCAGGGGCTGCCGTTCATCGGCGCGCCCGAGCGCAAGTCGAACGGGCGCTGAGCGCCCGACCGAACCCTTCAGGTGCCCCCGCGCCTTCGCGGCGGCATGGCGCAGAAGCTGGGATTCTCCCGCGAGGACGCCGAGGCGATCCTCGCCTACGATCGCGAGCTCTTCGAGCGATATGCGCGGAGGGTCCGCCGGCTGCCGTGGAAGGAAGCGACCCGAAAGCGCGGGATCGGCCACGAGTCGCTGTTCGACACGCTCGTCCACGTCCTCAACGTCCACGAGGTCTGGCTGACGTTCATCGTCCGGGGCCGCAACTCCGACCGCGAGCTCGGCGCCCTGTTTGACGACCCGCACCGGCGCCCCACCGATTGGAAGGAGTTCGACGCCTACGCGAGCCGCGTGTGGTCGGAGATCGACGCCACGGTCGAGACGCTGACCCCCGCGCGGCTTTCCCGCCGGGTCTCCGTGTTCTGGATGCCCGGCCGCTACACGGTCCGGGACGCCCTGCTGCAGACGACGTTCGAGGAGGCCCACCACCTCGGCGAGATCATCGGGGCCCTCTGGCAGGACGACGTGAAACCACCCGACATGACGTGGATCGACGTCGGACGCGGGCTCGCGGGCCGCCGGCGACGGCGCGCCTAGCGCGACGCAGGCGCCCGGCGGGGCCCCCGCGCCGCGGGTCGCTCCGGCGGCGCGAGCATCTGATTCATCGCCGCGCGCAGCACCCGGCGGGTGCGGGTCGGATCGATCCCCAGGCTCAGGTCCCAGACCGCCGCCTGGAACAGTCCGACGATCATGAACGCAAGGACCTCGAGGTCGGCGTCCGGCGCGAGCTGTCCGCGGCGCTGGAGTTCGCGCAGGAACCGCTGGAGGCTCCGGAGGTCCTCCCGGTGGTCGACCCGGAGCGCGGCGCGGATCTCCGCGTCGTGCGATGCCTCGCCCAGGACCTCGAAGAACAGGGCTACCTCCTCGCTCCCGATCGCCCGCCGGAACACGTCCTCGAAGGTGTCGGTGAACCGATACACCGGGCTCTCGGACTGCGCGAGCGCCTCGTCCATCCACTGCCGGGAGAGGGCCCGGTTGGTGGCCTGGATGTCCCGCAAGAGTTCGACCTTGCTGCGGTAGTAGAGGTACAGCGTCCCCTTGCTGACGCCCACGCGCTCCGCGACGTCGTCCATGGTGGTCCGGCGGTAGCCCCGCAGCACGAACAGCTCCCGCGCGGTCTCGAGGATCCGCTTCCGGGCCTCGGCCTTGTACCCGGGGAGCACCTTCGGCATCGCGACCCGGGAGTCCCCCGGGGATATAACTGACTTTGCGTCTGCTAAACTGACTCATGGTCTGAAAACTGACTTATAGTCAGTTTGCTCCTGTCCCG
>JASHWL010000063.1 GCA_030044105.1 Thermoplasmata archaeon | reverse complement strand
GCACTGGTCGGCTTCGCGACGACCGGGTTGCCGGCCGCGAGCGCGGGCGCGACCTTGTGGCTCAGCAGGTTGAGCGGGAAGTTGAACGGCCCGATCGCGACCACGACCCCGACCGGGTCCCGCACCGAGAACAGGAACCGGGTCTCGTTGCCCGCCGGCCGCTCGAACGCGTCGGCCGGGTAGCTCTCGCCGCCGAGGTGGCGGATCTCCTCTGCCGCCAGCTGGAAGACGCCGACGGCCCGGTCGGCCTCCACGCGCGCGTCGGCGATCGGCTTCCCGACCTCGAGCGCGATCAGGCGGGCCATCGTGTCGCGGTCCGCGCGCAGGCGCTCCGCGGCGGCCCGGAGGATCCGCGCCCGCTCGTGGCCCGGCGTGGTCCCCCACCGGTCCTCGGCGGCGGCCGCCGCGTCCACGGCGGCCCGGGCCTCGTCCGCCGAGGCGACGGGCGCCTCGCCGATCACGCGCCCGGTCGACGGGTCGTGGACCGGGGCGTACCGCCCGCCGGCGGGCGGACGCCACGCGCCGCCGATGAGCAGGGCGCCGCGACCGCTGGCCGGGATTCCGTCGATCACGGTCGGCTCAGGCGGGGTCGCCGTACGTCGTGTAGTGCCAGGCCTTCCGCGCCTGACCGGTGAGGTCGATGTAGACGTTCTTCACGGTCGTGTAGTCGAGCAGCGAGTCCGCGCCGAGGTCCTTCCCGAAGCCGGACTGCTTGAACCCGCCGTGCGGGGTCTCCGACCCGAGCGGCAGGTGGTCGTTCACCCAGACGTCGCCGAACCGGAGCGCGTTGGCCGCCCGGATCGCGGTCCGGAGGTCGTTCGTCCAGACACTGCCGGCGAGCCCGTACTCGACGCCGTTCGCGATCTCGAGCGCCTGATCGAACGTCTCGAACTCGAGGACGTCGAGGACCGGTCCGAAGACCTCCTTCTGGGCGATGGTCATGTCCGGCGCGACGGCGTCGAACACCGTCGGCGCGACGAAGGCGCCCTCGAGGTGGTGGCTCCGCTCGTCGGTCCCGCCGGTCAGGAGCTTCGCGCCTTCGTCCTTCCCCTTCTCCACGAACCCGAGGACGTGCTGCTGATGCGTCCGGTGCACGAGAGGGCCCAGGTCGGTCGACCGCTGGCGGGGGTCGCCGGCCCGGATCGTAGCGACCCGCTCCAGCAGACGCGCGACGAACTTGGCGCGGATGTTCTGGTGGACGATGAGACGGGTCGCGGCGGTGCAGTCCTGCCCGCCGTTGACGAAACCCGCGACGATCGCGCCCTCGACGGCGGCGGCGAGGTCCGCGTCCTCGAAGACGACGAACGGCGCCTTGCCGCCGAGCTCGAGCTGCGTGCGCTTCACCGTGCCGCTCGCCGCCTCCATGATCTTCCGGCCGGTGGCGGTGTCTCCCGTGAGCGACACCAGGTCGACCTTCGGGTTCCGGGACAGCTCGTCACCGACCTCGCCGCCCGGCCCGGTCACCACGTTGAGGGCGCCGCGCGGGATCCCGGCCTCCGCGAACGCTCGGGCCAGCTCGAGGGTCGTGAGCGGGGTCCAGCTGGCCGGCTTCAGGATCACCGTGTTGCCGGTGATCAGCGCCGGACCGATCTTCCAGACCGCCATCATGAACGGGTAGTTCCACGGGGTGATCGACGCGACCACGCCGACCGGCTCGCGCCGGAAGATCGTGGTGCCGTCGCCGGTGAACTCGCCCGGACTCTTCGCGTCGAGCGTGCGGCCCGCGCCGGCGTAGAAGATCAGGTTGTCGATGGAGAACGGGAGGTCGGCGTCCTGGGCCTGCTTGATCGTCTTGCCCTGGTTGCGCGTCTCGAGCTCGGCGATCGGGACGAGGCGGTTCTGGAGGATCCCGGCCGCCTTGAGGAACACCTCGCCTCGGGCGCGCGGCGGGAGGCGGGGCCACGGGCCCCGGTCGAAGGCCTCGCGGGCGGCGTCGATCGCGCGGCGCGCGTCCTCCCGCGCGCCCTTCGGGACCGAATCGAGCGGGGTCCCATCGAACGGGTTGACCACCGGCACCGTGGCCTCGTCGTACGCGTCGACCCACTCGCCGGCGATGAGCATCTTCTGCGCCATGCACGCTCCGCGCGGTCCCCGAGCCCGGCGGTCTTCAAGACGGTGCCGACGGCGGCCGCGTCCCTCGCCGGACGGGGACCATGGCATACCTTATCAAGGGGGAGGCGGTCATGCGCCGAGTCGAATCCGGAGGCGATTCGATGCGTCCGCAAACTCGGAACATCATTGTCGTGGCCATCGTCGTGATCGTGGTCATCGCCGGGATCGGGGCGTACTACGTCCTGCAGCACTCGACGACCTCGAACTGTGGACCGAACCAGAAGGCGTACATCTGCGTCGACCAGGCCGAGATCCCCGACTCGCTCGATCCGGACGTGACCTTCTCGACGCCGGGCTGGGCCGCGGTCCAGCAGGTCTACCAGGGGCTCGTGAACTACAACGGCTCGTCGGTGACGAACTTCTCGGGCGTGCTCGCCTCGGGCTGGACGGTCACGAGCAACTACAACCTCGACACCCAGTCGAACATCTCGACCTACACGTTCTCGCTGCGGCAGGGAGTCGTCTTCTCGAACGGGGACCCGTACAACGCCTACGTCCAGTGGTACAGCTTCTACCGGAGCCTGCTGCTCGCCCAGGGCCCGCAGTTCATCCTCGAGGAGAACTTCTACTCGACGAACTTCAGCGCGTCGAACCCGCTCTCCTACTACTCGTCGAACGCCTCGGTGCACGCCGCGAACAACACGCTCGTCGGGTACCTCAACAGCTGGAACTTCTTCGATCCGACCCAGAACGAGATCGACCTGATGGAGACCGCGAACCAGTCGTTCCAGGTGATCAACCAGTACACGATCGCGCTCAACCTCGGGTACGGCTACCTCGCGAGCAACTACACCTACCTGCTCGCCTCGATCTCGGCGCCGAACTCCTACGCCGTGGACCCCTCCTGGATCGACGCGAACGGCGGGATCTCGATCGGGAACGTCAACGGCTACGCTTCGTCGAACACCCTGGGCACGGGCCCCTACCTCCTCGAGGACTACAACCCGTCGGGCGGTGGCGGCTACGTGCTGCAGCCGAACCCGAAGTACTGGGGTGCGGCGGCGTACGCCGCGGCGCCGTGGAACATCAACCTCGCCCCGGCGAACACCTCGGTCGAGATCATCTTCCAGGATACGATCGACATCACGACCGCCGACCTCATCGACGGCCACGTGCAGGGGGCCTCGTTCGCGTACATCGGCCCGTCGACGATCGCCCAGCTCCAGGGGCACTCGAACATCGTGGTGCAGGCGCTCCCGACGATCTACGGCGCGACCAGCGGCTCCTGGTGGATCTACCTGAACCAGACCGTGTACCCGTTCAACAACCTCTCCGTCCGGATGGCGATCGCCCACGCGATCAACTACCAGCAGATCATCACGGAGGCGTTCGGGGGGTACGCGAGCACCTGGGTGGGGCCGGTGCCGCCCTCCTATCCGGACTACAACCCGGACAACCTCGCGCCGTACTCCTACGACCTCGGGCTCGCGTACAAGGAGATCGCGGACTCGCCGTGCGCGAACGGCGCGTGCAAGGGGACCACGCTGAAGTACATGTACCTCAACACCGGCTCCGACTGGTCGGACACCGCGTCGCTGCTCCAGGCCGACCTCGCCGCGATCAACATCACCATCGATCCGATCCCCGTCAACCTCGACCAGCTGTACGCGGAGCAGGGCTACTCGCCCGGCAACTGCGCGTCCAACACGAGCCTCAACGACGGGCCGTTCTACATGGGTCAGGAGTTCTACACGTCCGACTACATCTCGCCGGACGACTGGACGCAGAACGACTTCGTGAGCAGCGGCAGCGCGAACATGTGCATGGCCGGCTTCAACAGCGTGATGCTGCCGTCGTACAACTCGTCGCTCGACAACCTCACCTACACGGCCGCGGCGACGCCGGACAACAACGCGACGAACAACGCGACCCTGGCACAGGACTACGCGACGATGACCCAGGTGCTCTACAACAGCTACACCGAGATCTGGCTGGTCGTCCCGACCTCCTTCGCGGTCTATTCGACGAACCTCCATGGGTTCGTGGAGAACCCGATGGCGAGCGCGGAGCCGTTCTCGATCGGCTTCAATACGCAGTGGCTCACGTGACGGGCCCCGCCGCCGCGGCGGGGTCCGGGGCGGTGGGGAGCGCTGGCGCGTCGGTCGCGAGCAGGACCTCCGGGGGGATGTCCTGCACGTCCGCGGCCCGGTGGCAGGCGACGAGCCGCCCCGAGGCCCCGAACGGCAGGAGCGGCGGATCCTCCACGCGGCACCGCTCGATCACGAACGGACAGCGGGGCGCGAATCGGCAGCCCGGCGGGGGATCGACCAGCGACGGGATGTCCCCGCCGATGCGGTAGCGCGTGCGGCGCCGGCTCGGGTCCGGCACCGGCACCGCGGCGAGCAGGGCCTTCGAGTACGGGTGGACCGGGTGCTCGAGGAGCTCGCGGACCGCTCCGTACTCGACGATCTGGCCGAGGTACATGACCGCGACCCGGTCGGCGGCGAACCGCACGGCCGCGACGTTGTGCGTGATCAGGAGGTAGGACAGGCCCCGCTCGCGCTGCAGCTCGACCAGCCGGTTCAGGATCTGGGCCTGGACCGCCACGTCGAGCGCGCTCGTCGGCTCGTCGAGGACGATCAGGCGCGGGCGCACGGAGAGGGCGCGGGCGAGGGAGAGGCGCTGGCGTCCGCCGCCCGAGAACTCGTGCGGGTACTGGTCCAGGCAATCCTGCGGGAGGCCCACGGTCGGCAGGAGCTGCCGGACCGTCTCGCGGACCTCCCGTCGCGCCATCCCCTCCTGGGCGCGCAGGGGCTCCCCGACGATCTGCCAGACGCGCAGCCGCGGGTCGAGCGAGCCGACCGGGTCCTGGAAGACGATCTGGACGTTCCGGCGCCAGTCGCGGAGCGCGCGGCGCTTCAGGTGGCTGACCTCCTCCCCGGCGAACCGGATCTCCCCGCCCGTCGGCTCGTGCAGACGGGCGATGAGCCACCCCAGGGTCGTCTTGCCGGATCCGGACTCGCCGATGAGTCCGAGGGTCTCACCGGACCCGACCCGGATCGAGACCCCGTCGACGGCGTGGATTGCGCGCGCCGGCTGGTGGCCGACCATCTCGCTCAGGCTGCGCGTGAGGGGGAAGTGCTTCTCGAGCCCGATCGTCTCGAGCAGCGGTCCGCCGTCGCTCACGGGAGGTTCGGCACCTCCGACTGGAAGTAGCAGGCGCTCGTGTGGACCCCGCGGGCCGAGGGGTCCCCGGCGCCGTCCACGGGCGCGAGCGGCGGGGCCTCGCCCCGGCAGATTGGCTGCGCGAGCACGCAGCGGGGGTGGAACCGGCACCCGGGCGGGGGCCGGGAGAGGTTCGGGACCGAGCCGGGGATCGTGCTCAGGGGACCGTCCGACTTGTAGCGCGCCGGCGCCGCGCGGAGCAGCGCTTTCGTGTACGGGTGCCGCGGGGAGCGGAACACGTCCGCCACCGGGCCGTACTCCACGAGCCGTCCCGCGTACATCACGCCGACCTCGTCCGCGGTCTCCGCGATCACGCCGAGGTCGTGGCTGATGAACAGGATCGCGGCGTCGACCTCGTCGATCAGCTCCTTCATCAGCGTCAGGACCTGCGCCTGGATCGTCACATCGAGCGCGCTCGTCGGCTCGTCGGCGATGAGCAGGCCGGGCTTCTCGCTCAACGCCATCGCGATCATGATCCGCTGGCGCATCCCGCCCGAGAGCTCGTGCGGGTAGAGGTTCAGGATCGTCTCCGGGTCGTTGATGCGGACGAGGCGGAGGTACCGGAGGACCTCCTCGCGGAACTCCGACCGGGTGCGGAGCTTGTCGCGCGCCGCCTCCTCGAGCGCCCCGTCGGGCACGACCGACCGGACGAGCGACGAGCCGACGGTCGCGGTGACCGGCGGCTTCGAGTAATCGAACGGCGCGTCGCCGCCCTGGAACGACTTCACCCAGCCCATCTCGCGGTAGTGCCGGATCCGGATCGACTCGGCGATCTGGTCGAAGACGCGGAACGCCGGGTTGAGCGAGTTGAGCGGCTCCTGGAAGATCATCGCGATCCCGGTGCCGCGGACCATCGGGAGCTTGCGCTTGGGCACCTGGACGAGGTCCGTCCCCCGGAACACGATCTTGCCCTGCCCGATCGACGCCGGGGGCTCCGGGAGGAGCCGGGGGATCGCCTGGGCGAGCGTGCTCTTGCCGCAGCCCGTCTCCCCGACGATCCCGACGACCTGCCGGGGGTAGATCTTCAACGAGACGTCGGAGACGGCCCGGAAGACCCCGGCGCCGACGGTGTAGGTGATCTCAAGGTTCTCGATGTCGAGGACCGGGTCCGTCATCCGGTGCCTCCCGTCCCTTGCGCGCCCAGCGGGCCCGCGTACCCCTCCCCGCTCGAGGGCGCGAGCGGCCCCGCGGCCGTGGGGGACTCCGCGGGCGGGTCGTGCGTGATCGCGCCCCGGACGAACGCGCGGCGCGTGCGCGGGTCGAGGATGTCCCGGAGCCCGTCGCCCAGGAGGCTGAACGCGAGGACGGTGATGAACACCGCCGCGCCGGGCGCGAGGACGAGCCACGGGTAGATGTTCGCCGAGCCGGTCGCCTGGTAGAAGGCGAGCATCGCGCCCCACTCGGGAGCGGCGCTCGGATAGAT
>JASHWL010000062.1 GCA_030044105.1 Thermoplasmata archaeon | reverse complement strand
GAGGCCGTCGCCCTCATCCGCCGCGCGACCGTCCGCGGCCACTGGCCCGAGCCGATCCGCCTCGCGCACCTCATCGCGTCGGCCCGGGCCCCGTCGCCGGCGCGGCCGGCCGAGGCGCGCCGCGCGCGGGAACGAACCGTTAAGCCCCGGGGCCGCCGTGTCCGACGCGGGCCTGTAGCTTAGCTTGGACAAAGTACTGGCCTTCTAAGCCAGCAATCTCGGGTTCAAAGGCCCCGGGCGCCCCGCGCGCTCGGGGCGGGACATCCCGACAGGCCCGCCCGAGCCTTCGCTCAGGCCGGCCCGACCAGCGCCGCGCAGTCCGGACAGAGGATCGTCTTCGGCCCGGCGGGGAGCACGCGACCGCAGAGCGGGCAGGTCGCCCGCGCGTCCGCGGCGGCGATCAACTCCTGGACGCTCGTGCGGAGCGCGGGGTCGACCGCCGGTCCGACCGCCTCGGGCCGGAGCGCGAGCCCGCCCGGCTGGAACGCGTCGAGCCGCGCGCGGTAGAGGCCGGTGCGCGGGTCGAACAGCACGAGCCGGCGCTGGACCAGCCCCTGGAGCGTCGAGTCGACGAGCTCGCGCACGCCGCCGAACACGTGGGACAGCTCGATCGAGGTGAGCCCGGGGGACTCGACCAGCACCTCGAGGCACCGCACCCCGAACTGCGAGAGGTCGCTGCGCGCGAGGTACTGGTCGAGCGCCCAGCTCACGCGCGCGCTCCGGCGGGTCCGCCGCGCCGGGGGCAGCCGGCCCGCGCGCGCGTCCTGGAGGAGGACGGACCGCACGAGGTCGAACTCGAAGCGGACCCGCTCCTCGGGCAGGTAGACCAGCAGCGCGGCACCGAACGGGACGATCCGCTCCGCGCGGCACGCCTGGGTCGCCTCGGCGAGGGTGCCGCGGATCCCGCGGGGCTCGACGCGCGGTCCGCCCGCCGCGCCCCGGGTCTCGTCGGCCTGGGAGCGGACCTGGTAGTGCTCGCGCAGGAGCACGCGGGCGATCCCGCGCTGCGCGGCGCCGTCGCCGGGCGGGTGCACCGCGACCGAGCCGTCCGCGGCGAAGACCATCCGCTCGAACGGAACGAGGAACCGCCACGACGCGCTCCCGGTCGGGGCGCCGAGGAGCCGGAGCTCGCCGGTCTCGAACCGGGCGCTCGGGTCGGCCAGGAGGGCCGGCAGGCTCGAGAACTCCTTCCCGTCGGCGACGAGCGCGACCTCCGCGAGGGCGGCCCGCGGGCGCGAGACGAACTCCTCGAACGCGCGCTCGAGCGCGCGTTCGGAGTAGGCGTCGTGGCGGTCGCCGGCGAGCGTCCGGGCGAGCTGATCAAGCTCGGGAAGGCCGACCGCCGCCATCGTGACCTCGCGCGGCGATGACCAGTTCGTAGAGAGAGATAAAGCGACGGGCCATCGTGTCCAGCGAGGCGGTCCGGCGGACCTCCTCGGCGGCGACCAGCGCGAGCCGGCGCCGCTCCTCGGGTCGGTCGAGCAGGTCCGCGATCGCCTCGGCGAGCGCGCCCGGCGCGAGGACCGGGACGCGTCGGCCGGTGACGCCGTCGCGGACGACCTCGGCCGCGCCGCCCGCCGACGGCGCGAGGACCGCCGCGCCCGAGGCCATCGCCTCGAGGAGCGCGACGCTCGACGTGTCGCTCGTGGACGGGAGGACGAAGAGATCGGTCTGCGAGAGCAGCGCCGGCTTCTCCTCCTCGGCGACCGGTCCGACGTACCGCGCCCGGGTCCGAAGCCGCGGGTCGGTGCGGATCCGCTCGGCGACCGCGACGGCCTCGGGCCCGGTCCCGCCGACGATCGCGACCAGGTCCTGCCGCTCCGAGGCGGCGGCGACCGCGTCGAGGAAGCGGTGGACGCCCTTGTCGACCGTGAGCCGCCCGAGGTAGGTGACGAGCGGCGCGGCCTCGAGCCCGCAGCGCAGCCGCCAGTCGGGGATCGTGAGCCCGGGGCGGAACCGGTCCGCGTCGATCCCGTTCGGCACGATCTCGACCGGGCGCCGGAACGGCTTCCGGACGGACTCCTCCAGCGCCTCCTGCGCCGCGCGCGACGGCGCGGTCGCGACGTCGCACCGCCAGTACGTGCCGAGGTTGTACCACCACGCGATCCGGAAGAAGGTGGGGACCAGGAACTTCTGGGGCACGCTCGCGCGCATCTCGCGCAGGTTCGTGTGGAACGTCCCGACCAGCGGCCGGTGGAACCGGCGCGAGGCGAGGAACCCGGCGCTCCCGATCGGCCCGGGCGTGTGGAGGTGGACCACGTCCGGCGTCGGCTCGTCGCGCGTGCGCCGGACGAGCGAGAACGCGTTGAGCGGCCACCGGTACTGACCGTACAGCGGGACCGGTACCGATCGGATGCGGGTCACCGGGATCCCGTCCGCGTCGGTCGACTCGGTCGCGCGGCCCGCGCGCGGGTTCGGCGCGTAGACCCGGACGGAGTGGCCGAGCCGCCGGAGCGAGCGCGCGAGCCCCTCGGAGACGACCGCCACCCCGTCCTGCATCGGGACGTAGGAGTCGGTGTAGAACGCGATCTCCATCCGCGGCCGCCCGACCCCCCTGCGGCGAGACGGGTTGAAGGTTCTTTGGGTCCGGCGGCACCCCCGCCCGCGGACCTCAGACGACGGTCTGGAACGGCCGCTCGAGCCGGCTCTCCT
Source organism: Thermoplasmata archaeon (assembly GCA_030044105.1). Taxonomy (GTDB): domain Archaea; phylum Thermoplasmatota; class Thermoplasmata; order Lutacidiplasmatales; family UBA184; genus Lutacidiplasma. Next base: position 1,684 of record JASHWL010000062.1, on the reverse strand, counting down.
CCCGGGAGTCGAGCGAGCGGCGGTCGAACGAGACGAGCAGCCCGCTCGCGGTCGACTCGACCTGGCCGACGAGCCACTGGGCGAACTTGAGCGTAAGCTCGAGGCCGTACTCGCCGATCAGGTACTCGAGCGCGTCGACGTAGACGAGGGCCCCGCCGGGGGCCTCGGTCGGGGCGCGGAGGTGGCCCCCGATCTCGCCCGGCGAGAGGCGGCCGCCCCCGGCCTGGTCGGAGCCGCCGGGGTTGACGTCGACCCGGCGGTCCGGCGAGACCCCGGGGAGCTCGGGCGGGCGGAGAGAGACGAGCGCGCAGCGGGGGAACTCGTGCGCCGCGCCCCGCAGGAGCTCGAGCGCGCGCGCCGGCCGCTCCTCGCGCACGAGGATGCTCCGGCCCGGTCCGAGCCGGAGCGGCGCCGGAGCGCCGCTCCCGAACGGGGCGCTCCACGGTCGCGCGGGCTGGGGGGCCCGGAGGAGGGAGTTCCACGCGGGCCGGCGCGGCGGCGCGAGCAGGCTCCGCCGCTTGACCTCGACCTCCTCGTCGAGCCGGGCGAGCCGGCTCTCGACGAGGATGCGGAGCTCCTGGGCGGTGTGCCCGCGCGCGGCGTGCTGGAGGACCTCCTTGAGCGCGCTGCGGACCCCTTCCTCGTAGCCCGCCGCGTAGGTCCGGGCGAACTCCTCGTCGGCGGGAGGTTCCTCCACCGGCGCGGGCGGAGGAGCACCGGTTCGGTCGGGCGCGCTCACGCCGGCGCCCGGTCCTCGCCCCGCGCGGTCCCGGCCGGCGCCTCGGCGAGCCGGCCCGCGGGCGGTCGTTCGGGGAGCTCGTCGATGGGGGCGAACTTGTAGCCGTAGTGGATCACGCCGGCCTTCCCCTCTTCCCGCAGCTTCCGGAACGTCGCGCGGACCTTGAGCCCGATCCGGGCCTCCTCGGGCGTGATGTCGACGACCTGGCCCGTCAGGATCGGGCCCTCGACCGTGCGGACGAGCGCGACCACGTAGGGCACCTGCATCTCGAAGCCCTCCGCCGGGTCGTGGACCACGGTGAAGGAGAACACCTCCCCGTCGCCGGAGAGCTGGAACGGGACCATCTTCCCGATCGACTGGCGGTGGTGCGCGCACGTCGGGCAGACCAGCCGCGGCGGGAAGTAGACGGTCCCGCACGTCGTGCAGCGGGAGCCCCCGAGGTTGTAGCGGCGCGGGGTCTCGCGCCAGAACCGGGCGATCGACATCGTCCTAGCTCGCCCCCTCGAGGATCGTCACGACGCTGGTCGCGCCGGTGCCGCCCACGTCCTGGGCGAGCCCGAGGTGCGCGTCCTTCACCTGGCGGTCGTTCGACTCCCCGCGCAGCTGACGGACGATCTCGACGATCTGCGCGACGCCGACCGCGCCGAACGGCCGGCCCTGCGCCTTCAAGCCGCCGGACATGTTCACCGGGAGCTCCCCGTCCGGCGCGTAGCGTCCGGCCGCGAAGTCCGGACCGCCCTGCCCCTTCTCGGAGAATCCCAGGTCCTCGAGCGAGACGAGCGCGCTGATGGAGTAGGCGTCGTGGATCTCGGCGACGTCCATGTCGCGCGGCGCGCGCCGGGCCTGGTCGAAGGCGCGGCGCGCCGCGACGACCGTCGACTCGAGCACCGTCACGTCCTTGCGGTGCTGCACGGCCATCGTGTCGCAGGCGACCTGGCAGGCGGC
>JASHWL010000061.1 GCA_030044105.1 Thermoplasmata archaeon | reverse complement strand
CGTGACGGGTCGCCCATCCACGGTCGCGCGGTGGATCGCGAGGCGCTCGACGTCGAGAGGGAGCGGATCCGGTGCGTCGTCGACTTCGATCCTCACGGAGCCGGAGAACGTCTTCTCGCGAGACCGGACGTCCAGGTGCCAGTCGAAGCCGACGACCCGCATCGCCTCGCGGGAGAGCGGGCGGAGGATAACGGCTCCATCGACGCTCGCGTCCGACCCTCCGTCGACCGCCCGGGGCCCGTAACCCTCGAACGGCTCTCGGGAGCGGGGCGACACCGGAACCGCGGCGGCGCGGCGGACACGCCGCTCCGCGGGCGGGAGTCGGCGGCTTGCCGAACCGGCCCCCGGCGCGCTCCCGGCTGTGGCCGCCCGCGTCCGCGAGCTGATGGGGGCCCGCCGAATGCCCTCGTGGTTCCGGCCATGGCGCTCTCAAAGTTCCAGGCCGCGACGGAACGCGACCTCTACTGGGAGTGGCTCCGCGCCGAGGTGGACGTGCCCCGCGAGGGACCCCGATCGGAGCGCCACGCCGTGCACGGACTCGAGCCCCGGCTCGTCTCGATCCTCGAGCGCGGCGATCGCGCGGCGCTGCGGGAGTCGGAGTGGGGGGACCTCCGGAAGGCGTTCCGACGCCTGCGCGGCGACTACCTCGAGCCGCTCTTGGACGGGAGCACGGTCTGGAAGTACGGCGATCTCCAGGTGGCCGAGCTGGCCGAGATTCGAATTCCGAACCTCACGATCAGTCTGGTACCGGTGGCCCCGACCCGCCTCCTCGCGGAGTACGCGGCCGCGATGGACGCCGGTCGCGAAACCCCGGGACTGCCGAACCTCGGGGTCTATCGAGCGCTGCGTCGGGGGTTCGAAACGGGCCGCTCGAGGGGATGTCTTGTTCTGATCGGGGAGCGGCCCGAGGGTCCGTACGTGCTGGCCGAGGGCCTGACCCGGGCGAGCGTGCTCGTCTCCCGCCGCCGGCAAGGGGAGTCCGTCCCTTCCGTGCTCCGCGTGCTGCTGGGCGTGACCCCTCGGGTGCGCGAGTGGTCGTGGTGGTAGGTGCCGCCCCAACGGCCGGCGGCGAGCGTCACCGCCCCGCGGATGGCGGGACGTGGATCGGTCGCGTAGCTACCATCCCCCGGTGCTCGGTTCGCTCGGCAGGAGAGATCAGCCCGGCCCCGTGCCGAGGGGGTCCGGGACCCGTCTCTCGCCTTAAGAGCTTCAAAGCCCTCCCCGGGCGCGTCGTCGGCGTCGGTGTCGCGAGCGCTCGCCCTATCGGTAGCCTCCTTGGTGATCGGAGCCGCGCTGGGGGCGGGTGTGGTCACGGTCTGGGCCGCGGTCGGCAACCCCACGGAGTGCGTGCGGTCCCAGGCGGTGACGACGCTCCCGACGCTCACTCCGCTGTTGATCGTCAATAGCCCCTACGGTGGCTATGCGAACGGCACTTTGACGACCTATGCGAACTCGTCCTACGAGAGGTCGGTGACGACCTGGAGCCTCGGCGCGAGGAACGGGTCGGTCGGCTATCTCTTCGCCGCGGCGAACTGGACCGTCTGGACGACGCAGCGGGTGGGCGATCCCTCCGGTTCCTGCGCGGGGGTCTTCGTCTACTCGGAGGACGCGTCCAAGGCGACGCTCGAGACGTCCAGCCCCGAAAACTACACGAACGACTCGCAGGCGCCCGCGTACTCGGGTGGCGACGGGCCCCTCGGCTCCGGCGACCCCTTTCCCACGGGGCCGTTCGCTCCTCTGTACTTCAATGACTCGTACTCGCGTTTCAGCGCGGGCTACGCCACGTGCGCCGGGGTGAGCCTCGGGATCGCCGTCCACTCCACCTACCTCCGCTTCCAGTTGCCGTTCACGTACCAAGGCTCCGATCACACGGCGTCGATCACGGTCGACGAGCTCCAGAACTACACGTACTCGTTCTCGGCGGGGGGCGACTTCGACGTCGACGACCTCTCCGGCGATGGCGGCCCCGGGGGCGGAGCCGCGTTCTCCTACCTGCCCTGTCCCGGCTAGACGGTCCGGCGTCGCTCTGGGGGCCCGATATCGGGCGTATGCTACTGTTACCTGAAAGTTACCAAATCAGTAACTTTATTGAGTAGCGAGCACGTCCCCGGCTGTGGACGTCCGGTCGCTCTCCCGTACCGAGGCGAAGGTCGTGCTCTCGCTCGAGGCTCAAGGAAAGGAGGTCGTCACTCTCGACGAGCTCCGGGACGCCAGCCGAACCTCCCCGGGCTTCAGCCGGAAGCTCGCGCACACGCTCGTCCAGAAGGGCTGGCTCCAACGCCTCCGGCGCGGGGCCTACCTGCTGAACCCCAGCCGTCACGGTCCCGATCGGATTCCCGATGCGGATCCCCTGCGGTTCGGCTCGCACCTCGTCCCCTCCTATTACTTCGGCTACGCCACCGCGGCCGAGCTCCACGGCCTGCTTCCCCAGGCGGGGCGGGTGTACTATCTCGTGACGCCGCTGCGCCTGGCCGGACGGGATTTCGGTCCCTCGGTCTTCCGCGTCGTGCACGTTCGGGGGGATCGTTGGTTCGGAGCGGAGACGATCGTGCGCCGGGGCCGGGAGCTCTCCGTCAGTGACCTCGAGCGCACCGTGCTCGACTGCGTGGCTCGCCCGGAACTGTCGGGGGGCATCGGGGGGGTCTCCCACATCCTCGCGGTCGCCAAACCGCGGATCACGTGGCCCCGGCTGATCGCGTATCGGGACCGCCTCGGCAACGAGAGTCTCGGCCGCCGCTTGGGCTATCTGCTGGAGCGGGTGCGCCCATCCGTTCGACCCCCCACACGATGGCTGCGGGCCCTACGGCCGCGCTCGCCCTCGGCCCCGTTCGTCCCCCTGGCTCCGCCGCGAACGCACGGACGGAGCGGGCCGCACGACCCCCGCTGGCGGGTGGTCCGGAACGTTTCCGACACCGAGTTGTTCTCGGAGGGGGAGCTCGCGTGATCGACCGCAGCGTCGCCAACCGTTTCGCGAACGTCGTCGGGGTCGACCTGCATCTCGCGCAGCAGGAGGTCGTGCTGCTGTACGCGCTCGGGTGCCTGGCCGAGCACGGCGTGACCGACCGGCTCGTGTTCAAGGGCGGCACGTACATCCGATTGATGGTGACCGGCGACACCGGTCGGCTCAGCGAAGACCTGGACTTCACCAACCTCGATCTGCCGGAAGACCCCGAGAAGGTCCTGGCCGAGTCGTTCCGGCACCTGTTTCACGACGTCGCATTCTCCGTCGTCGAGCCGTATCGCACCCGTCAGCGAAACTGGGCCTGCCGCGTCGCCTACTCGCATCCCTGGGACGCCGGACAATTTCGCCTCGAGATCAGCTACCGGGAGCGGACGTTCCTGGCCCCCCTCCGATGGCGTCCGATCTCGCAGAGCTACTTCGCGGCGCTCGAGTTCCCCGTGCCGGAGATCCAATCGCTCCGTCGGGAGGAGGCCATCGCGGAGAAGATCCGCGCGATCCAGCAGCGCGCGACCGAACGCGACCTGTACGACGCCATCCGATACGGGACCAAGGGGTTCGACGAGGCGCTCGTGCGCCTGCTCGCGGTCGGGAAACTCTGGAACGATCACGAGCAGTTCGAGCCCGCACGCGTGCTCGCCACGCTCCGGAGCGGCCGCCGGGAGTGGCCGGACCTGGAGCGGTTGATCGGCCGGGCGCGCCGGCGGGACTGGAACCGGCTCGCCCGGAACGCGGCTTCCCGATTTGCGTTCTTGGAACATTTGACACCCTTGGAGACGAGGCTGGTCGCCGACTATCGCCGGCACGCGCTTCGCGCGGATCTGGAGCGCGGGCTCGAAGAGTTGTCGGCGAGGTCGTGAGGGAAATGCGCCCCCTGGCGGGAGGTCGTGATACCACCCGGGACGCCAGGCTCCGCACCGACCCGTCGTGGCCTCGACGGCCGGCCGCTGCCTAGGATCCGGTGACCAGGAACGGCGGATCGGGTGGACGATGTCCTACGCGTCCGCACCGCGGGCGCTCAGGGCGGTGCCGTTCGCCGAAGCTGGATGGCCTGCTCCGGGCACGCGACGACACAGAGCCCGCACGCCCGACATGCATCGGCGTGAGGAGTCCGGGACGTCTTTCGATCATGCGCCCGCGCCTTCATACGCCCCACCATCCCGAGAGCGTGGTACTCGACCTCGGTCAGAGTTCCGAGCTCGAACACATCGTACGGACACACGACGACACAGTCCTCTTTGCCCTCGCACTTCGCTCGGTCCACGATGGGCACCCACCGGCCCGGAGGGGCGCCGCACCGTTCGCCGGGCCGGTTCGGAAGGGCGGCCGCGCTGCGCGCCTTGGTGGGGTCTCTCGATCCGGAGGGGAGGTCCAGCGGTCCGTTCGTTTCGACCATGACGGGTCAACCCTGAGAAACCCGAGTCGATCGGGCGACGCACGTGTCGCCCTGAATCGAGCGGGGACTCTCCCCACGATATTCCGGATCGCGCGCGTTGGCGTACCTGCCGTGCGCGGGGTCGTGACGTGACCTCCGTGCCAGGAGCATCACCCCCTCGTCGAGTGCGCCCCACCACGCCGGCGGTTCGTCTTCCATGGTCGAGGATGGCACACGGGGCGCGATAAGCGAGACGCACTTCTGGCCGGGCCGGGACGGGGGGTCGAGCACCCGCGTTCCCTCGCACGCACCCTTATCTCACAAAGCGTCTCCGAGGGACGTGGCGTCCGGGCGCCGCCTCGCGGCGGTGATGTTCACCGATACGGTGGGCTACACGGCATCCACTCAGTCGAACGAGGGCCGCAGCCTCGAGCAGCTGCGTCAGCAGACCGAGCTGCTCCGGCCGGTCGTGGCGCTCCACAACGGGCGAGAGATCAAGTCGACGGGCGACGGGTTCCTGGTGGAATTCGACAGCGCCCTCAAGGCAGTTCAGTGTGCGATCAACATCCAGCGTCGGCTGTTCGAGCGCAACTCCGAGGGGGGCCAGATTCCGATCCGAATCCGAATCGGCGTCCACCTGGGCGACGTGGTCCAGAACGGGTCCGATATCCTCGGAGACGCCGTGAACATCGCGGCCCGGATCGAACCGCTCGCCGAGCCCGGCGGGATTTGCGTTTCGGGTGCCGTGTACGAGCAGGTCCGGGGCAAGGTGCCCGACCAGCTCGCGAAGCTCTCCCCCCGGGTCCTCAAAGGACTCCAGGACCCGATCGATGTCTACCGCGTCGTCCTTTCCTGGAACGAAGCCAGCGGGAGCTCGGCCGGCCCGGACTCAGAATCCGCGGACCCGTCACGCCTCGCGGTCCTTCCGTTCGCGAACATCAGTCCGGACCCGAACGACGAGTACTTCGCCGACGGCCTGACGGAGGAGCTGATCGCAAATCTGTCGTTGGTTCCCGGTCTCAAAGTGATCGCTCGCACCTCGGTCATCGGGTACCGGAAGACCGAGAAGCCGGTGGCGACGATTGGAAGGGAGCTCGGCGTGGGCACGATCGTCGAGGGCAGCGTACGACGCGCGGCCAATCGGATCCGGGTGACGGTGCAGGTCATCGACGTCGCCACCGCGGAGCACCTCTGGACGCAGAAGTACGATGACGATCTGAGCGACATCTTCGCCGTTCAGGGCGACATCGCGACGAAGGTGGCCGCGTCCCTGCCGGGTAGCATCGGCCGGAGCCGGTCGCCGGTCCCCCAGTTGGAGAAGCCGACGGAGACCGAGGCGTATCTGGCGTACCTCCAGGGCTCGGCCCTGATGTGGAACCCGGACGAGTCGTCCCTACGGCAGTCGGTCAACTTCTTCGAGAAGTCGATCCGGGCCGATCCGGCGTACTCCCGAGCGCACGCAGGCCTCGCCCGAGCGTACATCCAGATGGGAGACGGAGGGTACCTGCCATGGAACGAGGCGATCCGGCTCGGTAGCGCCGCGGCCGATCGCGCCTGCGCGCTCGACCCGGACATGGCCGATGGCCACGTCGCGCGGGCCGAGCTGGCGTTCATGGCGGACGAGCCGTCGGAGATCCTCAATCGGGCGCTGCGGAAGGCGCTACAGCTGAATCCCAACCTGGCGACCGGTCACTCTACGCTCTGCGCGATGGCGGGGACCTACGGCGTGCCCGAAGCGTACCTCGCACAGGCCGAGGAGGCGTACCATCTGGATCCGCTCTCGCACGAGACCGTCCGACGCCTGGGGGAGGCATACTTCAATCTCAGCCGGTTCGACGAGGCCCTCGCCCACTGGAAGACGACGATGGACGTCGCCCCGATCCACTCCCTTCGCGGTCTGGCGGACTACAGCATTCTCCGGGGAGATCTAGCTCAGGCGGAGGTCCACGTGCGAGAGCTCGAGCGAATCGCCCCGTCGAGCGACTACGCGATGGTCGCGCGCGGCTGGCTGTCCGCGGTGAAGGGCGACCGGGCGGGAGCGATGCAGATCATCGCGAAGTTGAACGATACATTCGTGGAGGGAGCTTCGCGGCGTCTGATGGCCGTGGGATCGGTCTACTATGCGCTGGGGGACCTGGATCGGTTCTTCGACTGCATGAACCTCGCCGCGCAGGAGCACACGATCCAGCTGGTCCGCATACGATCGTCGCCGCTCTTCAGCGGCGCGCGAAAGGATCCGCGCTTTCTGGAGCTGCTATCGAGGTACTTCCAGCCGAACGCCGTGGGGAAGTGAGTTCGTTCCCCCACGCGGTCGCCGGACGCATTCAGCCCACGGTCCACGGGCGGCGAGGCCGTCTCCATCGACCATCTCCCGCACGGAATGGCTCCCTTATGTAATACAGTGTGTATTACATACCGAGCATGCCCAGGCTGACCGTCCGGCGAACCGGCAACTCATTGGGCTTACCGATCCCCCACGAGATCGTCCGAGAGTTTCGGCTCGTTGTGGGGGACGACGTGATGGTCACCATCCGCCCGATCCCGAAGATAGAGGCCATGGCCGGTCGACTGAAAGGTCGGCTCACGGCGGACGAATTTACTCGGCTGAGCAACGAGGGCGAGGACCTTGGCTGACTACTACGCGGACAGCTTTGCCTTCGTGGCTTTTTTCGAGGGAAACGAGCGGTATGCTCGAATTCTCCGGCGGAAGCAGCTCGTTACGAGCGCGATGAATGTACTCGAGGTGTACTCCACCCTCCTGAGGCGGGTGAGTTCGGAGGAGGCTCGGGAGCTCGCTTCGACCATCGTGCCGCTGGTCGCTCCGGTGCCGGCCGAGGTGGCGTTGTCGGCCGGCGACTTCCGACGGGAGATGCGGCGGCGTAAGCGCGACTGCTCCTACATCGACGCGTGGGGCTATGCTGCCGCGAAGCAGCTTGAGATCCCGTTCCTGACGGGAGATCCGGCGTTCCGAGCGATCGCGAATGTTGAATTCGTGCGATGAAGTGTACGTCAGATTCGGTCACGCCAGAGCCCTTCCTCGCGGCGATCGAACGGCCGACCAGACTCGTGGCAGAATGGACAAACCGTGTACGACGCGAGTAGAACCGTTCCGCACTTTGGGCAGACGCGTTCTCCCACGAGCGATCGAGAGTGTTTCGATTTAGACGGTCGCGACAGCCCATGGCGGGGCGCAACAAGGCATGCAGCCACCATCGTCCGCCTCGAGAGGTACGACACCGCGAGCCGGTGGGACGACCGTGAACCGAAGTCCCTAGCCTTTTGCCGGCTTCCCGCTCCGGTACCGTGTCTCGATCGTGCGAACGAGCTCGTCCCAGTACTCATTCGCTCGACGAAGCCAGAGAACCTTCTTCGGGAACTTCGGAACCATCCACCGCTCGACGATCAAGAGGCGGAACCGGGTCTTGGTCGGACTCAGCGCTGTGAGTTTGTAGTCCATAGAGTCGAGATCCTCCTCCCCGATCGTATCCTTGCGCCAGGCGTCCGGTGGGCTGAGTCGAACAACTTCGACTGACATCCTTGGGTTAGGCGCTCCACCGCCGATCTTGATGCGAACCAGCCGTTGGGGACTCACGCCTACGACGCGATGCTTACGCTTCGAGCCCTCCAGATCTGCGTCATCGGACCGGAAGTCGGTACACCAGTCGTAGACGTAGTCGAGGGGAGCGTCGATGGTCTTGGAGAGCCTTCCTGCGTGCGTCGCGTAGATTCGTCGGCCTTGGTCGGGCATGGAGGAACTCAGGCGCCACTGGTTCGGCGAGCGTTAATCGTTGCCGCAGAAGGCGACCGTCCCGCCGACTCAAGGTTGTCGCAGCAAGCGTTGCAACTCGCTATCGACCGGACCGTCTCACAGTGTGGGCAATCGATTGCCGTTCGTCCATAGTGAATCCG
>JASHWL010000060.1 GCA_030044105.1 Thermoplasmata archaeon | reverse complement strand
ACCTCGAGCGCCCGGGCGACCAGCGCCCCGACCGCGACGATCGTGAGGTCGGCCCCGGGGCGGAGCTCCGCGGCCCGGCCGACGGCGAACGAGCCGTCGGTCACGGTCGGGAGGTCGGCCCGGGAGAGCCGCACGTACGCGGGGCCGGGCCGGTCGTGAACGGCGAAGGTCGCCGCGCGCGCGCTTGGGGCGTCGGCGGGGACGATCACGGTCATCCCGGGGAGACCGCGCATCAGGCCGACGTCCTCGAGCATCTGGTGCGTGGCGCCGTCGGCGCCGACCAGGAGCCCCCCGTGCGTCGCGACGATCTTGACGTTCGCCCGCTGGTAGCAGATCGACTGCCGCACGGCGTTGTACGCCTGGCCCGCGGCGAACACCGCGAACGAGCTCGCGAAGACCGGCCGCCCGCCGAGCGACATCCCGGACGCGATCGACATCATAGTCGCCTCCATCGCTCCCACGTTGAAGAACCGGGTCGGGAACCGCTGTCCGAAGCGAGCGGTGCCCGTCGCGGCCGCGAGGTCGGACGCGAAGACCACGACCTCGGCATCGCGCTCGCCCAGCTCGACCAGCGCGTCCCCGTACGCTTCGCGAAGGCTCGCGACCGGAGCGGGCGCGCTCACAGACCTGCCTCCGCCCCCGTGGCCCCGAGCTCCGCGAGCGCTCGCTCGGCCTCCGCCCGCGAGGGCGCCCGGGCCTGCCAGGTGTGGTCGTTCTCCATGAACGAGACGCCCTTCCCGGTCACGGTCCGGGCGACGATCGCGGTCGGTCCGCTCGTCGTCTCCTTGGCGGTGGCGAGCGCGCGGAGGATCTGGCGGACATCATGCCCGTCGATCTCGAGGGTGTGGTAGCGGAACGCGCGGAACTTCTCCGCGATCGGCTCGATGCCCAGGATCGCCTCCGTCGCCCCGTCGGACTCGTAGCCGTTCCGATCGAGCAGGACGACCAGGTTCCCGAGCGCGTAGTGGCCCCCCGCCATCAGGGCCTCCCAGGCGGTGCCGGCCTGGCACTCTCCGTCCCCCAGCACCGCGTAGACCCGGCTCGGCCGGGCGCTCAGGCGCGCGTCGAGCGCCATCCCCACCGCGACCCCGACCCCCTGGCCCAGGCCGCCAGTCGAGGCATCGACCCCGGGGAGCGTGCCCCGATCGACATGGCCCTGCAGGCGGCTCCCGAGCTGGCGGAAGGAGCGGAGCTCCCCGCGGGGCAGGAACCCCCGGAGCGCGAGCGCGGCGTACAGCGCCGGGGCGGCGTGCCCTTTCGAGAGGACCAGGCGGTCGCGCTCCGGCGCCTCCGGGCGCGCGGGGTCGATGCGCAGCTCGTCGCCGACGAGCACCGCCAGCAGATCGGCGACGGACAGGCTGCCTCCGGGATGGCCACTGCCCGCCCAGTAGGTCATCCGGACGACGTCGCGCCGGATCTCGAGCGCCTGCGACTCCAGGGAGGAGATCCGGTCGGCGGGGACGGCCTCCCCCATGCAGGGCCGCGCGAGGTGGGCCAGCCTATTTGACCGTTGAGGCGGGAGGCTTCGCTCGCGGGCGTCGTGGCGCGGCCCCGGCGCTCGCGGGCACCGGTCCGATCTGCGCGCGGAGGGTCGCCAGGTCCTCGGCGTACCGGGCGTAGCCGTGGTCGTCGAGCGGGGTCTCGAGGTAGCCGGGGGTCGCGTCCCACCGGGCGTCGCGGAGCAGGGGCTGGAACCCGGCCGCCCCGATCTGGCCGTGGCCGATGTTGGCGTGCCGGTCGATGCGCGAGCCGAGGTCCTCCTTCGCGTCGTTGAGGTGGAAGGCGCGGACCGCGTCGAGGCCGATCGTCGACCGGATCCGGTCGAGGAGCTCGCCGTAGGCGGTCTCCGTGCGGAAGTCGAATCCCGCCGCGAAGAGATGGCAGGTATCGAGCGTGACCCCGACCCGGGCCGGCGCCTCGACCCCCGCGAGGATCTGCTGCAGCTCCTCGAAGCGGGAGCAGAGCGTCGTGCCCTGGCCCGCCGCGTTCTCGAGCAGCAGCCGGACCTTGCCCTCCGGGAACTTCCGCAGGGCGCCGTTGACGCTCTCCGTGATCGCGGCGAGCCCCGCCTCGACCGTCGAGTCGAGCCGGGCGCCCGGATGGAAGACGAGCCCGTCCACGCCGAGCAGTTCGGCGCGCCCGATCTCGTCCCAGAACGCCCGGCGCGATCGCGCGAGGCTGGCCTTCTTCGGGCTCGCGAGGTTGATGAGGTAGCCGTGGTGGACCGCGGTCGCGCGGACCCTCTGGTCCCGCACGGCCGCGCGGAACGCCGCGGCCGCCTCGGGCGCGATCGGCGGGCCCGCCCACATCTGCGGGCTCTTCGAGAAGATCTGGAGCGCGTCGCCCCCGATCGATCGGAGCTCGGTGACGGCCTCCACGAGGCCCGCTGAGATTCCGATGTGGGCCCCGAGGAACATCCCCGGGGCCATGGAGCGCGCCGTTTAGCCTCGACGACCGGATACGCATGCATGCGGGTCGCGCCCGATCCGGTCTCGCGCGGGCCCAAACATTTAAGCGGGCGAACTCGCGACCTCACTCCAGTGTTCGGGCGACGCCGCACAGCGGGCGGCCCGGCGTCGCCACCGGTAGCGCCTGGGGAGACGCCGTCGACCGCTCCCGAGTCGATGGACCCCGCCGGGGCGGATCCGGTCGCGGGGACCGACGCGAAGGCGTCTCCGTCCCCGATGGACTCGGGTGACGGGGCCCCGACGGCCGACCCATCGAATCGCGCGGACTGGAACGACCCCGAGCGGGTCCTCCGCGAGCTGGATCGGATGGACGCGGATCTCAAACCGCGACGCGGCGACCCATCGCCCGCGGCGCCCGCGCCGGCGCGGAGCTCGGCGGCGTCCGCGGCGCCGTACTCCGAGGACGCGGTCCCCGTCGACGCGGAGTTCAGCCCCTACCTTGAGGAGCGGCTCGGCCTCGCGAGCGCCTCGCTCGTCCACCTCGGCGCCGGCCTCCGCGCCATCGACGGCCAGTGGCGCGACCTGCAGGTCGCGGCGGACCGGCTCGGCCAGGAGATGGAGGAGGCCGCGCAGGAGATCGAGTACCTCCGCGCGCGCGCCGAAGGAGCGTCGACCGGTGTCGCGGCGCGTGGGCCCCTGATCTCCGCGTCGGAGACGCTCGCGGCGCGGGCCGCCTCGCGCGAGACCCCGGTCGATGCGCCGTACAGCCAGTTCACGGCCGACCGCTACCGGAAGACGATCGGCTCCGTCCGGATGCGCCGGCGGGCGATCGCCGCGTGGACGATCGGGCTCGCGGTCGTGATCAGCGGCGCGCTGCTCACCTTCACGGTCCTGGCCCGCGAGGCGACGCCGCCGCTCTGGCTCGCCGTCCTCCCCGTGGTCTGGCTGATCCCGGTGCCGTTCTTCGTCGTCTCCTTCCGGGCCACCCAGCGGATCGTGGCGCAGAACAGCCTCGACCTCGCCGGGGGAACATGAGGTTCCCCTCGGTGCTCTTCCAGATCACGGCGATCGGGAAGAACCCGCACGCGCTGGCGGACAGCGCCCGGTCGGTGCTCTACTGGCTGCGGCGCACCCCGAACCTCGCCTTCCGGGGCCAGGTCTGGCTCGTGATCGAGCCGACCGGTTACGCGACGAACCCGGCCCTCTACGACCAGCTCAAGGCCGAGGGCTGCCGGCTCCTGATCGTGCCGTCGGAGTACACGACGCCGCTCGGGGCGCGGGGCAAGGCCCGGGCGCTGCAGTACGCGGTCGAGCAGCGCCAGGCGCTCGGGATCTCGGACGACGGGACCTGGGTGTACCACCAGGACGAGGAGACCTGCGTCGGCGAGGACACCGTGCTCGGGATCTCCGAGTTCCTCGACGACGGACGCTTCGCCGTCGGCGTCGGGATCATCCTCTACCCCATCGACTGGGCGGGCACCCCGAGCCACATCCAGGAGCTCACGCGCTCCTACGACGACTACCGCGTCCTCGACTCGATGACGATGCCGGGCAACCCGACCTCAGGGGTCCACGGTTCGCACATCCTGGTGCGCGCGGACCTTGAGGACGACGTCGGCTGGGACTCGATCGGCTACGAGCCGGCGGAGGACCTGACCTTCGAGATCCGGGTCCGCCGGAAGTACGGCGCCGTCTTCGGGGTCCTCAAGGGGTTCGCCTACGAGAAGGGCGCGTTCTCGCTCGGCGACCAGCTGCGGCAGCGCCGCCGCTGGATGCACGGCGTGCTGCACGCGCTGCGCCACACGAGCGCGCTCCCGCCGAAGCGCAAGCTCACCCTGCTGTACTCGGCGATGTCGTGGTTCTCCGCGCTCCCCTCGGTGCTGGTGCTGCTCGCCGGGCTCGAGCTCCGCTACGGCCCGCTGCTCCTGGTCACCGGAGCGTTCACGGGGTTCATCTGGATCTCGATGATCACCGGCTACGTGGAGGGATACCGGATGCACCGGGAGTATCTCCCGATGCGGATCTCGATCCCCCGGTTCGTGCTGTACGGGATCGTGGGCGCCTTCGTCGACGTCCTCGCTCCGTGGTACGCGCTCGTCTCGACCCCCTCGCTGGGGGACTTCATCCCGAAGGAGCGGCCGGCCCGCGAGAGCTCGCCCGCGCCGATCCCGACGGCGACCCCGACCTAGACGGGCCGGCGCCGGGGGATTATCCGCGCGCCGCTCCTCCGCCCCGCATGGGTCCCGGCACGACCTATGTCGGGTTCCTGCGCGCCGTCAACGTCGGCGGCCGGGCGGTCGCGATGCCGGACCTCCGTCGCGCGGTCGAGGGAGCGGGCTTCTCCGAGGCTCGCACCGTCCTCAACTCCGGCAATGTCGTGTTCCGGTCCGACGAGCCGGACGCCCAGCGCGTCGAGCGGCGCTTGGAGGCCAGCTGCGGGCCGGCGCTCGGGCTCGTGCTCGAGTTCCTGGTGCGCGACGGAGCCGCGCTCGCGGCGGTCCGCGCCGCGAACCCGTTCCCCGCGTTCGCGCGGACCGATCCGGCGCACCTGCTCCTGGTGTTCCTGAAGGACGCCCCCGCCCCGAGCGCCGCGGAGGCGTTCGTCGCCGGGCTCCCGGCGCCGGAGGAGGCCCGGGTCGACGGGACCACGGCCTACGTCACGTACCCGGCCGGGATCGGACGCTCCCGGCTGACCTTGCCGCGGATCGAGCGGGCCCTGGGGACCCGCGGGACCGGTCGCAACTGGAACACGGTCGGGCGACTGGCCGCGCTCGCCGCCGGGCCCGCCCGCTCGCCGAGAGGAGGAGGCTGACAGCTTTCCGCGTTTCCCGTAGGCTCGCGCACTTCAGTACCGCGCGGAACGCCAGCGGGCTTAACTGCCGGGTTCGGAATGGGACCGGGTGTTTCCCCGCCGCTTTGGCCGTCAGCCAGCGACTCCGACAGGGGCTCGCTATTTAACCTTGCTTCGGCCGCGCGGCCGCGCGGGACGTCCGGCGCGGGGCCAAAGGCTCATGTCGCTGCGCGCGCCGTAGCACGCCGTCGGGGTGGAGGGGCCATCGTGGAATCCGGGGATCCTCCGAACGTCCCCGAGTACCGTCTCGACCTCGACGTCGATTTCGCCGGGCTCCGGTGGTCCGGCCGCGTGGAGTTCGACCTCCC
>JASHWL010000059.1 GCA_030044105.1 Thermoplasmata archaeon | reverse complement strand
AGTTCCTCACGTCGGCGCGCGTGCTCCTGGGCCGGGCGCGGCGCTGGGAGCTCGACCACATGGCCGGCGACATCGAGGCGCGCCTGCTCGACGCCCGCGGCCAGTGGCAGCAGGCGCTGGAGCAGCGGACCCAGGCGCTCCCGAGCCTCCAGCGCCAGAAGGTCTACACGGTCGAGCTCTACCACGAGCTCGCGATCGCCCTGACCCTCCTCGACCGGAGGAACGGTAAGGGGGTCGAACCGGTGCTCGCCCGCGCCGCCCTCCTCGTCCAAACGCTCCATTTGGTACCGCCCTCTCCGTGCCTCCTGCGACTCTGGCTGCTCGAGGGCCGCTTCCGAGCGCTGAACGGGGAGATCCTCGCGGCGCGGGATCGCTGGGAGGCGCTGGTCGACGCCCCGGCGGCCAGCGGCCTACCGCGCGTGCGCGCCGAGGCGCTCTACCGGCTCGCGCTGCTCGAGCATGCCGCCGCGCGCTCGGATCTGGCCGACGGCTACGTCGAGCGGCTCCTCGCGTCGGACCTCCAGGGGTACCTCCCCGAGAGCTGGAGGGCCGGACTCGCCGAGCTCGCCTCGATCGCACCCGCGAGCGAGCACGGCGGCGCCCCGCTGCCGGTGGCGCCGGGCTCAGGCCGGCGCAAGGACGGACAGGGCGGCGAACACGCCCGGCGCTAGGCCGTAGACGATCGTGACCGCGCCCACCGTCAACAGGATCCCCACCACGATCCGGTGCAGCATCGCGGGCTCGACCCGGGCGCCGAGCTTGCCGCCGAGCCAGGAGGCCCAGGCGGCCACGGCGATGAGGGCGGAGGCCCCCGCGACGAGGACCACCAGCCATCCCCAGGTGGTCACGAACAGCACCTCGATGATCATCGTCGTGTCACCGAGCTCGAGCAGGAAGACCGTCGCGAGCGCGGCCAGGTAGGCGGTCCGCGGGTCCGCGGGGGCGGTCTCGGGGGACTCCGGTCCGCGGTACCACAAGTAGAGGGCGTAGCCGACGAGACAGGCTCCGGCCCCGGCGCGCACGAGGCCGACCCGGGACGGGCCGAGCAACGCGACGAGGGCCGCGCCGACCGAGACCGCGATCGCCGTCGATGCCACGAAGGCGGTCGCGGCGCCGGCCCAGGTGGGCACCGGATGCCCGCGCGACGCGAGGGCGATGACCGAGAAGCTCGTCCGGTCGAACAGCTCGACCCCGCCGACGACGGCGAAGACGACGAGGAGCCCGGTGAGGTAGACGGCGACCATCGCCCGATCCGCGCCGTCAGGAGAGGTGATGGAGGAAGTCGTCGACCTGCCGCTCGCAGTACGCGCAGGCGAGCAGGACCGGACGGCGCCGCAGCACCGTGAACTCGCTCTCGATCGGCTCGGGCTGGTTCGTGATGCAGTTCAGGTTCGGGCAGCGCAGCACCCCGACGATCCGATCCGGAAGGTCCACCGTGCGCTTCTCCTGCACCTTGAAGTCGCGAATGATCGAGATCGTCGCGGTCGGGGCGATCAGCGCGATCGCATTGACCTTCCGCGGGGAGAGCTCCATGTTCTCGACCTTGAGGATGTCCTTCCAGCCGAGCTTCCCCGAGCGGACGTGGAGCGCGACGCTCACGGTCGAGTCCTTGTCGAGGGTCTGCACGCCCACGATCCGGAGCACGTCGAGCGCGAGCCCGTTGCCGATGTGATCGATCACGGTCCCGTTCTTGATCGGCGTGATCTTCAGCTCGCGGACCACGACGTCACCCCCCTCGCTTGCCCTTCGCCGGACCGAGGATCGCGTTCAGGAGGGCCATGCGCACCGGGACCGCCAGGAACGCCTGCCGGAAGTACGCCGCGTGCGGCGTCGCATCGACCTCGGGGGCGATCTCGCCGGCCCGCGGAAGTGGGTGCAGCACGATGAGCCGGGGCTTGGCTCCCGCGAGGACGGCGTTGTCGATCCGGTACGACCCGGCGACCTTCTGGTACTCGCTCTCGTCCGGGAACCGCTCGCGCTGGATGCGGGTCACGTAGAGGATGTCCGCGTCCCGGATCGCCCGGTGGAGCTGGTCCTCCTCGACCAGCTTCGCTCCCATATGCTCGAGCTGATCCCGGACCTCGTCCGGCAGCCGGAGCGTGGGGGGAGCCGATAGCACGAGCTCCGCGCCGAAGAGCGCGAGCGCGTAGGCCAGCGAGTGGACCGTGCGGCCGTACTTCAGGTCCCCGAGCAGCACGACACGCAGTCCCGAGAGCGTCCCGAACGCCTCCTGCATGGTGGCGAGGTCGAGCAGCGTCTGGGTCGGGTGCTGCCCGGCGCCGTCGCCGGCGTTGAGCACGGGCTTGTCCGACGCGCGGGCCGCGAGCCGTGCGGACCCCTCGTTCGGATGGCGCAGCACGATCGCGTCCGCGTACGCGCTCAGCATGCGGACCGTGTCGTTGAGGCTCTCGCCCTTCTTGATCGAGGTCGAGCCGGGGTCCGCGATCGTCAGGGACCGGCCGCCCAGGCGGGCGACGGCGGACTCGAACGAGAGCCGAGTGCGGGTCGAGGGCTCGAAGAACGCCATCGCGACGATCTTGTCCTCCAGCGGCCGCATCACTTTCTTCCCCTCGGCGTAGGGGATCATCTTCCGGGCGTCGGCGACGACGGATTCGATCTCCTCGCGCGAGAGATCGCGGATCGAGATCACGTCGCGGCCGTGGAGCGACATCCGCGGCGCGAGAGAGGTTCCTTGCTTAAGAACTTCCCAACGGCGGAGGCCGGCCCGGTCGGAGGCCGGGCACGTCGCGTAACCGCTATCGCGTGACCCGGGTCGCCGGCGCACGATGGCGGACGACGCCTGGTCCTGGTCGACCCGCGGGGCGTTCCTCGTGCTCGTCGTGTGCTGGGGGCTCAACTATCCGTTCGTGGAGCTCGGGCTCACCTCGGCCTCGCCCCTCTGGCTGGCCCTCTTCCGCGCGGGACTCGGCGCGGCCACGACCGCCGTCGTGGTGACGGGCCGAAGGTCCTGGGGCACCCTGGACCGGCGCGGGAGGCGCGACGCCCTGCTGCTCGGCATTCCGAACACGGCCGCGTTCTTCGGGCTCTGGTTCTGGGCGGCGCGTTTCGTCACGCCCGGCATCGCGGCCG
>JASHWL010000058.1 GCA_030044105.1 Thermoplasmata archaeon | reverse complement strand
ATGCTGACTCGCTCCCTCGCCGTGGAGCTCGCCCCGCTCGGCATCCGCGTCAACGCGATCGCCCCGGGGTCGATCGCCACCCCGGGCGCGGCGCAGGCGATGCCGACGGCCCCCGGCGTGGACGCCGCCCAATTGATGCAGTCGTTCCTCACCCGCATCCCGCTCAAGCGGATGGGAGAGCCGGACGACATCGCGCGGGCCGCCCTGTTCCTGGCGAGCCCCGCGGCGAGCTACGTGACGGGCGTCATGCTCGTCGTGGACGGCGGCTACCTCCTCTCCTAGTTCGTCGGGCCGTTCGGCCCGGCGGAGGCGGGGGCCGCCAGCGGGCCGGCGCGCGCGGGAACCGGACGCGGCCGGTTCTTGTAGCCGGCCGCGGTACCGCGTCCATGGGAAGCGCCCCGCAGCGGATCCACCACGTGCAGATCGGCGCTCCCCCGGGTTCGGAGCCCGTCGCCCGGGCGTTCTTCGTCGACCTCCTGGGGCTGAGGGAGGTCCCCAAGCCCGCGCATCTCGCGCGCCGGGGCGGGATCTGGTTGGCCCTCGGCGACCAGCAGCTGCACGTCGGGATCCAGGAGGAGTTCCGACCCGCCCCCCAGGCCCATCCAGCCTTCGAGGTGGCCGACCTCGACGAGCTGCGACGACGGCTCACCGCCGCCGGCGTCGCGACGCGCGAGGACGAGCCGTTCCCGGGGCGACGGCGCTTCTACGCCGACGACCCGTTCGGGAACCGGCTCGAGTTCCTCTCGCTCGAGATCGGAAGCGAACCGGCCGAACCGGCGCACCCCACCTCGGCGGTGGGGACCCCGCCCGGAGCGACCCGCGGGCCGATCACGCCGGCGGCGGCGCCTTCCGCGCTCCGGGAGCCAGCACGCGCGCCGCCACCGCTTCGACGACCTCGTCGGCGTCGTTCGGCATCGGGACCCGCCGGTAGCGGATCCCGTGGGACTCGGCGAACTCCCGCACCACCACGTCGAGGTCGTACAGGACCTCGAGGTGGTCGAAGACGAACCCGAACGAGGCGACGAGCTGGTCCTCGGCCCCGCGCCGCTGCCAGTCGAGCATCACGTCGGTGATGTCGGGCCCGAGCCAGGGCTCGGTGGTGTTGCCCGCGCTCTGGAAGGTGAACGACCACCGGTCGAGCGCGGCCGCGCGCGCGATCGCGTCGGAGGTCTCGTGCAGGATCTCGGGATACGGGTCGCCCCGGTCGCGCAGGCGCTGCGGCAGGCTGTGGGCCGACAGCAGCACGGTTCCTTGGGGCGCGGGACGGGCGGCGTGGATGGCGCGCCGCCAGTAGGCGATCCAGTGGGGGTCGAGATGCCAGTCGAGGCGGACGTCGACCTCGACCGGGACCGGAGACGCCCGGATCCCTTCCTCGACGCCGGCCTGGTACGGTTCGCTGATCCAGGTCGACGCGTACGGGGAGAGCGGCACGGCCACGAGATGCGTGAGGCCGTCGCGCGCGGCCGCCGGGATCACGTCGCGGAGGGCCGGGTGCCCGTGCTTCACGCCGAGCAGGACCCGCGTGCCGGGGCGCTCGCGGGCCAGGCGGCGCTCGAGCTTCTCCCGCAGCGAGGCGAGGATCCGGTTCTGGGGCGAGCCGCCGATCCGGTCGTACCGGCGGACGTACTCCGCCACCATGTCGGGCGGGGGGGCCTTCCCGTGCAGGACGTCCGCGAGGTACGCGGGGAGGTCGCTCGCGCCGTTCGGGCTGCCGTAGCCCATCAGGAGCACTCCGGAGCGCTCCGGGTCGTCCGCCTTCGTCATCGAGATCCTGCCGTGTGCCCGGCCGCGTGCACGTAGTCGACGAGCTCGCGCACGCGCTCGGGCTCGGTCTCGGGCAGGACGCCGTGCCCTAAATTGAACACATACGCACGTCCGCCGGGTACCTCATCGAGGACCGCCCGGGCCTCCTGACGCAGGCGCTCGCTCGTCCCCAGCAACGCGCCGGGGTCCAGGTTCCCCTGGAGGGCGATCCGGTCGCCGACCCGGGCGCGGACGCGCCCGAGCGGCTCCCGCCAGTCCACGCTCAGCGCGTCGGCCCCGGTCCTCGCCAGCCGCTCCGTGAGATGGGACGATCCGGTGGAGAAGAGGATCGTCGGGCGCCCGAGCGGCCGGACCCCGTCGAAGATCGCGCGGAGCGGCTCGAGCAGGTGCCGGTCGAAGACGGCCGGGGTCACGGCCCCGATCCACGTGTCGAACAGCTGCAGCGCGGCCGCGCCGCTCTCCGCCTGGAAGGCGAGGTAGCGGACCGTCATCTCGACGAGGCGCTCGAGCAGGCGATCGAAGGTCGCCGGGTCCGAGTAGAGGAGCCGCTTCGTCGCGGGATACTCCCGCGACGCGCCGCCCTCGATGAGGTAGGCCGCCATCGTGAACGGTCCGCCGGCGAACCCGAGGATCGGCCGGTCGGCCTCGAGCTCGAGGAACCGCTCGATCGCGCGCCCGACGAACGGGACCGAGGCGCGCGCGTCGAACTCGGTCAGCGCGTCCACGTCGGCCCGCGTGCGGATGGGGTGCGGCACGACGGGACCGGCGCCCGGATCGATCGAGAACGGGACGCCGAGGCCGGCGAACGGGAGCGAGATGTCCGCGAAGACGACCCCGGCATCGAGGTCGAAGCGTCGCAGCGGTTCGAGCGTCACCTCGGCCGCCAGCGCCGGCGTCCGGGCGAGGTCGAGGATCGGGTGGGCCGCGCGCAGGGTGCGGTAGCCGGGCAGGTAGCGCCCGGCCTGGCGCATGAGCCAGATCGGCGTCACGTCGGGGGGCTCGCCGCGCAGGGCCCGGACGAGGCGGTCCCGCCTCACCGGCCCCGACCTCCGGCCGCCGCGAAGGCCGCCTCGAACGCGGGCGCGGCCCGGGCGACGTCCGCCTCGTGCACGGCCGCCGAGACGAACGTCGTCTCGAGGGCCGAGGGCGGCAGGTAGATCCCGCGGTCGAGAGCGGCGTGGAAGAACCGAGCGTAGCGGTCGCGGTCCGAGCTCTCCGCGTCGCGGTCGTCGCGGACGGGCCCGGAAGCGAAGAACAGGCCGAGCATCGAGCCCGCCCGCTCGACCGTGAACGGGGCGAGCCCGGCGCTCTCCGCCTGCTCCCCCAGCATCTCCTCGATCGCCGCCGAGACCCGCTCGAGCCGGCGGTACAGCGACGGGGTGAGCCGGTCGAGCGTGGCCGCTCCCGCGGCCATCGACAGCGGGTGGCCCGCGAGCGTCCCTGCCTGGTAGACCGGCCCGACCGGAGCGACGGTCTCCATGACCTCTCGTCGGCCGCCGTAGACGCCGATGGGCATCCCGCCGCCGACGACCTTGCCCAGGGTCACTAGGTCCGCGGTGAGACCGAGCGTCCCGTGGATCGTCCCGCGCCGCAATCGGAATCCGGTGATCACCTCGTCCGCGATCACGAGCGCCCCGTGGCGCTGCGCGAGCGACGAGATCCCACGCAAGAATTCGGGCCGCGG
>JASHWL010000057.1 GCA_030044105.1 Thermoplasmata archaeon | reverse complement strand
CGTTGCCCCCGGCGCCGCCGTTGCCCCCGAACCCCCCCTGCGCGACATCGTCCTCGAAGGTGCAGCCGTTCGCGATGAGGGTGCCCGCGTTGTAGACCGAGCCTCCCTCGGCCGCCCCGCCGGCGCCCCCCGCCGCGGCGTTCGCGCCGTCGGCCCCGGATCCGCCGTTGCCGCCCGCGCCACCCGAGTTGGCGGCGGATGTGCTCGACGCGTCTCCCCCGTTCCCACCGGACCCGCCGGTCGCTCCCCAGCCGCCCAGGCCGCCCGTGCCGCCGTCCCCGCCCGACCCGCCGGTGCCCCCGCCCCCGCCGCTGGTGTAGAGGTAATCGAAGGTCGAGCCGTTGATGTTCGCCTCGCCGCCGGAGTAGATCCCCGCGCCCCAGGCCGCGCCGCCCGGGCCACCGGCTCCGCCGGCACCGCCCGAGCCCCCGGCCGAGCCGGCGGTGCCGGCGCTCGTCGCGCCCCCCGCGCCCCCGCTGAGGCCGTAATGGCTCGTCCCGGAGGAGTGTGTCCCGCCGTTGCCGCCATTGCCGGCGGGCAGCGACTGCGCGCCCGACCCGCCGTACTGACCGTTGCCCCCGGCGCCGCCGTTGCCCCCGAACCCTCCCAGCGCGTCGTCGTCCTCGAAGGTGCAGCCGTTCGCGGTGAGGGTGCCCGCGTTGTAGACCGCACCTCCCTCGGCCGCCCCGCCGGCGCCGCCGGTGCCGCCGACGCCGCCCGTGCCCGCCGCTCCGGCGAGGCCCGGGCTCGTGGTGGCGCCCCCGGCGCCGCCGGCACTCGTGGTCCCGGCTCCGCCATTGCCGCCGTTGCCGGACTGACCGACGTTGCCGGCGTCAGCGCCGAGGCCGCCGCTGCCGCCCGTGCCGCCATTGCCGCCGTACGCCGCGTTGTCCCAGAAAGAAACCTCGGTCATGGTGAGCGTGCCGCCCGCGTTGTAGATCGCCCCGCCGAGGCCGGCGCCGCCGGTCCCGCCCGCGCCGCCGGCCCCGCCGGCGGTCGCGTTCCCGCCGGAGCCGCCCGCACCGCTGGCCCCACCCGCGTCGCCGGCCTTACCGGCACCGCCGCTGCCGCCCTCGCCCCCGGTGCCGCCCCAGCCGCCGATCGCACCGGCGCCTCCGACGCCTCCGACCCCGCCGGTCGCGAGGTTGTCGTCGAAGGTGTCGTTCGTGAGGGTGACGGTACCCGTAGAGATCCAGATCGCGCCGCCTTCGGCGGACCCGGCGGACTGGCCCGAGCCCGCGGCGACGACCTTACCGCCGTTCTTGCCGGCGGTCCCCGCCTTGCCCGCGTCGCCCTTGCCGCCGTTCGCCCCGTTATGACCGCCCGCTCCGTTGGGCGCGTTGCTCCCGCTCGACCCGGCGCCGCCGTTGGCGGACGACGCGCTCCCGTCGTACAGGCCCACGCCGTTGATCGTGAGCTGGCCGCCCGTGACCTGGAAGAATTGCGTGCTGAAGCCTCCCTCGAACATCACGAAGTAGCCGCCGGAGTCGATGACGATCGATAGGCCGGTCGGGATGGAGGCGAACGTGCTGAAGTCGACCGTGCAGCTCTCGCCGTAGACGTACGTACCGCTCACCGTGATGTTCGAGAGGAGGCTGGCCGCCGAGCAGTTGGTGAGGGTCGTCGTCGGCTGGCCCGCCGCCGACACCGCCAGCCGGTTCGAAGCGGGAGCGCCGCTCGGTGCGCCTCCGGCGGCGGGGATCATTCCGATCACCACAAACGTGGTCAACGCGATCACGACGGATATCCAGGTCAAGCTGTTCTTCGTCACGTCCAAGCCCCAGTCGGCTCGCGAACGAAGTGCGCCGCTACAAACCTTACGGAACGGCAACTCTATAGTCTCATGTCGAGTCCATAGGTCACCGTGCCTCTACGGGGTCCGGGAAAAGTAGGGGGACTTCGCGGGGAGCGGATCCGGGTGCGCACGCCGCGGGTTACCGCAGTTCGATCCCGTCGCGGAACTCGATCGACGCGTGGCTGCCGTTGCAGAACGGCTTGTTGACCGACGCGCCGCAGCGGCAGAGGGTGAGCCGGTTCCGCCGCTCGTAGGGCGTTCCGTCCGGCGACTCGACCCGGATCCCGCCCCGCACCCACAGCGGTCCGCTCACCCCGAGAACCGGGTCCTCGACCACGCCGATCGACGGCGGCAGCTCCGGCTCGACCGCGTCGCCGGTGACCTTATCGTGCAGCACGAGCCGGCCGGACGGGCATCGCGTTCCCTCGTGGATCACGAGCTCGCGGACCTTCGGGTCATCGGTGCGACCGATGAGGGCCCAGATCTTCCCGCCGGGGTCGCAGAACCGGGCGAACGCGCACAGGTGCTCGGCGTCGCTCAGGACGTGCGTCGGGCCGTCCAGGTGCTCGGACTGGCGTTCGATCGGCCGCCGCGACGCCGTCTCGGTACCGTCGAACCCGATCTTTGCGTGCGTGCCATCGCAGAACGGCTTGGTCCGTGACTGGCCGCAGCGGCAGAGGTAGTACTCCTCCTTCGCCTCGAACGAGCGGCCCTCCCTCCACTCCCAGGACTCCTTCCGGGCGTTCGTGACGATCCGCTGGACCGCGAGCGGGACCTTGCCCACGACGCGGTACGGCCCATTCTTCGTGACGACGATCTTCGGCTCGTCCTCGCCCGCCATCTCCGCTTCCTCGGCGCCCGCACCCGTCGGTCCCTTAGAAAGGGTCGCGCCCCCCGGCGCCACCGCGGGGGTCCGGAGCCCACGCTCGGACCGCCGATCCGGACTCGAGGGAACGGAGTTGGGCGCGATCTGTCGGTGCTATGCGGTCCCGCACGCAGTGGGCACTCCCTCGCCCCGCACGCGTGCCGCGCGAGCGGGACGCGACCGGCGGCCGCGAGCCAATCGACAGGCCGTGTGAGGCGCAACCAGGGCCCCTCGTACCGGGCCCAGGGAGCGTCGATTCCGGAACGGTAGCCCCGAGCAGATTCGAACCGGTCGCCCTACCGAAGGAAGATACCGTCACCTCATGTGGAGTAAAGTACGTTCCATACTCTATGAAGATGGTTCAGGCGAGGATCCCCAAGGCGGAGTTCGAGTTGCTCCGGCGACAGGCTAAGTCGGAACGTACGACCATTCAGGGTTGGGTCCGTCAGGCGACTCGCGATAAGCTCCTTCCCGACGAGGTCGACCCGAGCGACCCGATCTTCTCCGCGTTCCCGCTCGTGCGTGGAAAGGGACCCAGGGTGGATGTGTCGGGGTGCCACGACGAGTACCTCTACGGGCCGTTGGGCAGATTCTCGTGGACTCGGGAGCGTGGTACGCGCTCTCCGACCCGCGGGATCGGGGGGCGGCTTCGGCCGCCGCCTGGAAACGGGTCCAGGCCGGCGAGTACGGTCGCGCCGTAACCACCGACTATGTCCTGGACGTGACGTACACCCTGCTTCGGATGCGTCTCGGGGTCCACGCCGTCCGGGGGTTCCGCGATCGGCTCGGCCGACCCCGGGCGCGACCGACGCGAGCAGGGATCGTTCGCTCGCGGATCGCCGAGGAGGCGTTAGACTCCTTCGTGAGACGCGTCACGAGTTCCCAGGAGTCCGCGAATCCGTCGAAGTCCCTTGTAGGTGGCGGCGTCCCGGTGGACAAAGCGCACGAACAGTACGGTCGTTCCCTCGGCGCTGTAGACGCCCCGGTATCCCGGGTCCCCCGGCGGCCGATGCACGGCGATCCGGAACAGGGGAAACGGAGCTTCGAGGGGCCGGGTGTCGAGCGGGATCTCCGGGAATTGGGGCAGGACCTGGGGGGCGAGCTCGAGATCACGAATCGCCCGGCGGAAGGCGTCCCGAACCGCCGGCGGAAGAGCGTCGAGCTGCTGGCGCGACTTGCCGAGGTATACGACCGTCGCCACCTACTTGGCCCGAGGCGAACCGCGACGCGGGGAACGTGGCCGCCCGGCCCCAGTCCGTCCCCGACCGCGGTGGTACGCGTTGAGGAGCCGGGCCGCGAACCGAACATCTTCCCGGTCCATCTCGCGCTCGACGAGTTCGAGGAGGAATCGGTCCCAGTTCTGGGCCCCGGTCTTGAACTCCTGCAGAAGTCGGAGCGTAGAGGTGTGTACCGGGACGCTCGTCATCGGATCCGTCGCGGTCATGCGACGGCTTGGAGCCCTAGATGATTTAAATGATTATCATAGAGGTCGCGCCGTCTCGACCGGAACGATCGAGGCCCGGTCTCCGCGCGAAGAGTTCGACGCCTCGATGCCCTCCCTCGACGCGGCCGGCTCCCGAGAGCGGATCGTGTCCAGCGTGTGGAGTACCGCGCTCGCGAACGACCGCTGCGTTCCCCCCAGACTCACGACCGTCTTCTGAAGATGGAGGGGGCATCGGCCAGCTCCTCCATCCCATCGTCCTGAGTGACGCCACGGGCGCGCGCCCCTCCGTCCTCGAGCTTCTTCACCAGGTTGTAGAACGCCCCGACCTCGCGGGCCTGTGCGGTGGCCCAGTTCCGTCGAGCGACGTCCCGCCACCCCGGACCGACCTCGTCGGAAACCGGATTCGCGTCGTCCCAGACCGGCTCGCCCCCGAGCATCCGCGCGCACCCGTCCGCCCGTACGCGGTGGTGTGGCACGCGCAGGAGGGTCGACCCCCCCGCGGTGCGGAGAGCGGTGGACCGATGCGAGCTCGACCCGTGCCTCGGACGGATCGCCCCGAGCGGATTCGAACCGCTAGGCCGGTGAGCGTGCGAAGGACGTCCGCTGCGCACCCGACGGTCAAGGCCGGACCACGAAGCCGGCCTGGGCGAAGTCGGAGTCGAAGGAGAACGCCGTGTCCGCCCCGAGCGCTCGCATCACCACGAAGCTCGAGCAGTCGGTAACGCTCCAGTCTTTGTCTTCGTGTTGAACCATCAGAGCGACGGCCTCCTCGTGGTGTACACGCTCGATCCAGAATGTGGTCAGCTGGTGACTCTGCCGGATCGAGGCGGCCAGTTGGCCGGCGCGTCTCGGTCCCAGGCGGCGGGCAACGAGGGTCAGGGTCTCTTGGAGCACGTAGTTCGTCGTGATCGGTTGGCCGAACTCGCCACCTCCCACGCGTCCGTAGAAGGCTTGGGCCGCGGCATGACTCCGATCGTGTCGGTCCGCCAACGCGAGCCACGCGCTGCTGTCGATGAAGATCATCGGTGCCGGTCGGGACCGTACAGCAGCTCGTCGTGCTTCCGGGCCGTGTCGTGACCCTTGCGGCCGCTGGCGCCGAGGGGGAAGGCGTGGAAGATGGGATCAGCCGGATCCACGGCTTCCTCGTGGAGGTAGGCGTGGATGGCTTGGCGGACGATCTCCTTCATTGGCTCGCCGCGGGACGCGGCGCGCTGGCGCAAGAGCCGATACTCTGCCTCGGGCAGCTGCGCCTGTACCAGTGTCATAGCACATCTCACATACTCAGTACAACATAACACCTACGGCGTCGGTCAGGTACGCCCTGAGACGCTGGCGCGCGCCCTCGACGGACCTGCGCCGGTGCAGGACGCACCACGGTCCGCCCGAGCGGACCCGGGTACATCCCCGGTCGTCACGCACGAACGAGCCTAGATTAAACTCCGAGCTTACTCTCCTCGTCGATGCCGACCCGCCCCTCGAGACGATAGCTGAAGCGGCTTGGAGCTACCCGACTGGATGCTGCTCTCCGCAACCTGGGCGCGGCAGTATGTGGTGGGCGTGCCTCCGGTCCCCCCGTTCGACGCGGGCGCGCACGGGGCAGCTCGCGCACACCGCCCGCGGCGGGGCCATCCGACTCGATAGCCCCGAGCGGATTCGAACCGCTGTCGCCGGCTCCAAAGGCCAGCATGCTTGGCCGCTACACCACGGGGCTGGGTCGGACAGCGAGCGACCTCTACAAAAGAGGTCACCCCAACCCGGTCACCGGGCGGCCTCCCTTCCCGCGGCGACCCGCGCCCCGCCCGCCGGACGCGGGATCGCGGCGAGGGCGAGCATCGGTAGGGCGACGAGCGCGGCGATCGCGGCACAGTACCAGGCGACCGTGAACCCCGCGTCGACCGCGACGAACCCGAAGGCGATCGCGAGGCCGCTCCCGAGCAGGATCTGGACGCCGTTGATGAGCGCCAGCGACAGGGCGAGCGTTTCCGGCTGCATACCCGGGAGGTACGACGGCACGAGGTAGAGGTCCGCGAACACGACCGAGACGGCGAACCCGAAGAACCCGAACACGAGCAGCAGTCCGGCGAACGGGAGGTACGGCACGAGGAAGATCACGACGCCCGCCGGGATCCCCCAGACGACGAGCAGGCGGCGGGATCCCTTCGCGCGCTCGCCGACCCAACCCCCGTACGGTCCCCCGACGACCTCGATGAGGATCAGGAGCGTCGGCAGGGACGCGGCCAGGGTGAGGCTCCAGCCGGGGTGCGCCGTCGCGGCGAACTGGACCGTGTACTGCGCGAGGATGTAGCTCGCGGCCCAGAGCCCGGTGAGCGCGAGCGCGAGCGACCACAGCGTGCGCGACCGGAGCAGCGGCGCCGCCGCAGCCCAGATCGCGGCCCGGGAGCTCCCGCTCGGCGGCGGGGCGGTCGGCGGCAGGAAGACCGACGCGCCCGCCGCCGCCACCAAGAGCGCGACGCCTCCGATGCCGAGCGCCCAGGGCCATCCGAGGGCTTCGCCGAGGACGGCACCGGCGAGGATCCCGATGCCGGCGCCCACGCTGAACCCGGCGTTGTAGAGGCCGATGACCGGGCCGCGGGCTCCGGCCGGATAGTACGAGGCCACGAGCCCGAGCGCGGGCGCGAAGAAGAACGCCGCTCCGGCCCCGACCCCGAACCGCAGGCCCGCGAGCACGATCCAGTTCGGCGCGAACGCCGACGCCAGCGCGAACGCTCCCATGACCGCCAGCGCCGCGAGGCAGACGCGGCGGTTCCCCCAGCGGAGCGCCGCGAAGCCGGCCGGGAGCTGGAAGATCCCCGCCCCGGCGAGGAACGCCCCCAGCACGAGGCCGAGGCGCTCGGTCCCGATCGCGAAGTCCGTGCCGATGAGCGGCAGCACGGCCCCCACGTTGTACCAGCTGAACGCGTAGATCGCGCGGGCGAGGACCAGCGTGATCGCGCCGCCGTGCCGGCGAGCGTACGCGGTCGCCGTCGCCTCAGCTCCCCCGGAGCAGACCGTGGGTCTCGAAGTACCGGAGGAAGCCCGCCGCCGCCAGCTCGTAGCCCGACACCATCGTCGACCGGTCGTCCCGGCCCGGCACACCGGACGGGGACGGGGCCGTCGACCGGTCATGCTCCCGCAGCCGCTCGGTGACGAACGCCACCTCCGGGTGCTCCCGAGCGGCGGCGAGCGCCACATCCCGCCACGCCTCGACGATCCCGCGGTACCGCGCGAGGTCCCCGGCGCCGTCGGGACTCGGTCCGAAGTGGCTGTAGAGGACCCGGGCCGGGTCGAGGCGCCGCATCGCCTCGACGCTGGCGAACAGCGCCTCGAGGTCCAGGTCCGGCGGGGGGACCGCCGGTCGTACGCGCGCGCTGCGCTCCAGCCTCACTCCGGCGCCGTCGCCGGTGAACACCCCCCGGATCCGCGAGTCGAAGAGCGCGAGGTGGTGACGTGCGTGGCCGGGCGTCGCCAGCACCGAGAGCGTGCCGCCGTGCAGGGGAAACTCCTCCCCCCCGCGGAGCGCGACGATCCGTCCGGGCGAGACGGGGACGATCGGTCCCCAGAGCGGATCGGCCGCGGCGCCCCACGCGCGCCGGGCGCTGGCGATGAGCCGCGAGGGGTCGATCAGGTGCGGGACCCCGAGCTCATGGGCGTAGAACGTGGCGTTCGGGAGCGCGTCGAGCAGGCTGCCCACGCCCCCGGCGTGATCGAGGTGGATGTGGGTGACGAAGACATGTCGGACGGCCGTGCGGTCCACTCCGGCGCGCTCGATCCCCGCCAGCAGCGGCTCCCGGCAGCTGGTCGGGCCGGTCTCCACGAGCGTCCAGCCCTCCTCTTCGGGTAGGAGGTACGCCGCGACCAGCCCCTCCGTGTCCCGGAAGTCGAGGTCGAGCAGCTGACGGCCCTCTCCGAGCTCCCGCACGCGAGGTCGGGCCACGGCGGCGCTCCTAGGGG
Source organism: Thermoplasmata archaeon (assembly GCA_030044105.1). Lineage (GTDB taxonomy): Archaea > Thermoplasmatota > Thermoplasmata > Lutacidiplasmatales > UBA184 > Lutacidiplasma. The sequence goes on along the minus strand of JASHWL010000057.1, from coordinate 6,980 downwards.
ATCGGGGCGCCGACCAAGTAGATCGAGGCCCCGCAGACCGCCGCGGCGACCGCGGCGAGGGCGAACCCGGCCGCCCAGGTCTTCGGGCTCCAGCGCAGGACCTTCGCGCCGTCGAGGGGACCGAACGGGATCATGTTGAACGCGGCGAAGAACGCGTTGAAGTACGCCACGAGGATCAGCCAGAACCACAGGGCGCTCCCAGCGTACCACAGCCCCACCGCACCGGCATAGAACAGGGCCGCGAACCCGAGGTTCGAGGCCGGGCCGGCCAGGCTCGTCCTTCCCCACTCGCGCACGTCCCCCATGCCGCCGACCACGGTCGCCCCGGGGGCGGCGAACAGGAATCCGATGTAGGCCGTGAAGACAGACAGCAGCAAGCCCACGGGATACCATCGGAACTCCGCCCAGTACCCGTGGCGCTGCGCGGAGATCTTGTGGGCCATCTCGTGGCACACGAACGCCGTGAACGAGATGCCGGCGGCCGCCAGGACGACCGAGAGCGGTACCGACCCGAGCACGCCGAGGCCGAAGCCCGAGAACAGGCCGCCGACCCACATGATCAGCACGAAGTCGAACGTGAGCACGAGGAAGGCGACGGAGATCTCCGCGATCTCGCGCGGGGAGGTGTGGAAACCGCGGGTCGGGGTCGGGGCCCAGGAGTACGAGTACGTGCCGGACGACGGGATCGTGTAGCTCATGCGGCGGCCTCCCCGGCCGCCGGACCGTACGCCGCGTAGGGCATCGGAGGCGCCCAATCCGTGGATCGCAGCAGATGCCGCAGCAGGTCGACGCCGTCCGCGAGCCGGGGCCCGGGACGCGAGAAGTACGCCTCGTCCGCGAGGAAGACCCCCCGCGGAGGTCGGAGGGCGCTTGCGGCTTCGCGGAGGAGGGGCTGCTCCAGCTCTCGCCGGGTCCGCTCCACCGAGAAGCTGCAGGGGCTCAGCACGACGAGGTCCGCGGCCCGCGTGGCGAGCTCCGCCCAGCTCGTCCGCACCCCGGTGCGTCCCGAGCGGGGTCCGAGCGTGGTGCCGCCCGCGGCCCGGATCAGATCGGGAACCCACAGGCCGGCGAGGATCGGCGGGTCCAGCCACTCCACGACCGCGACGCGCGGGGCCGCGCCCGGCGGGCGCGTCGGTCGGCTCCGCACCCGCAGACGGCGCGCGAGCTCTCGCCCGGCATCGGGGTCGTCGACCTCGCGGCCGATCCGCTCGACCGACTCCCACACGCCCGACAGCGAGCGCGGGGTCAGCGACACGATGCGCGGCGCCACGTCGGCGATCGCGCAGGCCGTCGCCACCTCGGCCTCGGTGACCGAGCAGACCCCGCAGAGGTCCTGCGTCAGGATCAGGTCCGGCCGCAACCGCCGCAGCAGATCGATGTCGAGCTCGTAGAGGCTCTCCGCTCGCCTCCGGGCGGCCTGGACCCTTCGGTCGATCTCGGCGGACGGCCGGTCCGAGTCGAGCGTGCGGGGCCGCATGACGACGGGCAGGCCCGCGACGCTCGCCGGAGAGTCGCACTCGGCGCTGCGGCCCACCAGCTCGGCCGCGTGGCCCAGGGCGCACACGATCTCGGTGGCGCTCGGGAGCACGGAGACGATGCGCATCGCCGTCGACGTCCGAGCTTCGGAGCCGGCGCAGCCCTACTTACGTTTGCGGTTCGCCGGCCGGCGGGTCGCGGTCCGAGCCCTCGACGGGGGGCCGGTCTTGCGTGCCGGGCGTCGCGCGGCTCTCCGCGCCGGCGGCCGCTTCGGGGCCCGCGTCCGCGCGGGATGCCGGCGCGGGGCGATCGCTCGGCGAGGTTCGGGCACGGGCGCGCCGGGGTCGTTCGGCGGAGGGAGACCGAGGTGCTGGCAGAGCGCGCTCTCGCGCTCGAAGGAAAGTCCCAGACGGCGAGACTCCTCCCGCTCGCGCTCGGCGGCGGGACCCTCCCCCGTGCGTTCGAGCGCCACCGCGTGGAGGAAGCGGAGCTGCGGGTCCTCGGGGCTCGACCCGAGCATCGCCTCGAGCTCGACGCGCGCGGCCGGCCAGTCGCCCAGGTCGACCAGCGCGGCGACCAGGTGGGCGCGCACCTCCACGCGGGCCTCGTCCTCGCCCAGGAGCGTGCGGTAGATCGCGATCTCCTCGCGCGGTTTGGCCCGGGCGCCGAGCACCGCGGCGAGCCCGAGCCGAGCGTCGAGGTCGTCCGGTCGCACGGCGAGGATCTCCTGGAAGAGGCGCTCGGCGTCGTCCACGAGCCCGAGCCCAAGGAGGGAACGCGCGATGCCGACGCGGGCCGGCCCGAATCCGTCCTTCATCTCGAGCGCCTGACGGTAGAAGCGGAGCGCCAGGGCCGGGACGCCCCAGTCGAGCCACGTGCGGGCCCGACCCATGACCGCGTCCAGTTGCTGGGCGCTCGGGAGCAGCCGCGCGCGGGGTTCGGGCGGGGGCCGGGGTTCCTCGCCGAGGTACGACGCGAGACCGAGCTGCCGGGCGAGCTCGGCGAAGCGCGAGCCCTCCACCAGGGTCCCCGACCGCTGGAGGACCTCCGCGGTCAGCGCGAGCGGGAGACGGCCCGGCGTCAGCACGACCAGCCGGGGCGAGTCGGTCCCGACGTCCCCGGCGATCCGCCGGATGCCCTCCAGGGAGACCTCGTTGGGGTCCTCGAGGAAGGCGTAGAGGAATCCGTCGCCCGTGCGCAGCACGAGCCCCTCGGGGATCGTCTTCGCGGCGTCCATGCGCTGGCCCATGGCCGTGACCAGTCCGTTCGCGAGCTGGACGAACGTCGGCGACGCCATCGCCGATGGTAGGGCGGGGTTCATTAAATAGCACGGAGTCCACGCGCAACCGCCGTGCGACTCGAGGATCTCTTCGGCTACCTTCCGCGACTGGAGGCCGAGCTGCGTGCCTCCTACGCGACCGCCCGGCGCGCCGCCCCCCCGACGGTCCGACCGTTCCTCGACGTGAACCAGGAGTTCACGCTGCGTGGAGGGAAGCGCTTCCGCGCGGTCCTCGTCCTCGCCGGGTACCACCTCGCCACGGGTCGCGCTCCGGCGCCGGCGATCGGCGCGGCCGCGGCCCTCGAGCACTTCCAGAGCTGGATGCTCATCCACGACGACATCATCGATCACGCGGAGGAGCGGCGGGGAGGGCCGGCCGTCCACCGGTCCCTCGCGGCGACGCACCGCGCCGACGCCGCCCTCGGTTCCAGCGACGACTACGGGGTGGGCGTGGGGATCACGGTCGGCGACCTCGAGGAGCCGTTCACGGTGGAGGCGCTTCTTGGGGCGCCCGCCCCGTCCGCGGCCCGTCTCGCCGCGCTCGCCGAGTACGTGCTCATGACGCGTCTCACGGCCTACGGCCAGCTGCTCGATATCCGGAACGGCACGCTCGACCCCGGGGCCGTCACCGAGTCGGACGTGCTCCGCGTCCACGAGCTCAAGTCCGCGGTCTACACCGTCTCCGCCCCGCTGAAGATCGGCGCGCTGCTCGGAGGCCAGCGACCCGCGACGCTCGGAGACCTCGAAGCGGTCGCCCGGGACCTCGGGATCGCGTTCCAGCTCCGGGACGACGTGCTCGGAGCGGGGTTCGACGCGGACGAGTCCGGCAAGAGCCCGAACGATCTCCCCGAGGGGAAGCGGACCCTCCTGGTCGTGCGCGCGTGGTCCGAGGGGAACGCCGACGACCGCGCCCGGCTCGCGCGGGTCCTCGGCCGCGCGGACGCGTCGCCGGCCGAGGTCGAGGACGCGCGGGAGGTCCTCCGGCGGACGGGCAGCCTCGCGTACTCCGAGCGTCGCATCGAGGCGCTCACCCGCCGCGCCCTCGCGCGCCTCGATCGGAGCCGATCGATCCGCGCGTCGGGGAAGCCGCTGCTCCGCGAGATCGCCGACCGGCTGGTGCGCCGGCGGAGCTGAGCGCGCCTACTCTTCGGCCGTGCCCGTGGCCGGGTTGACGCCCGCGGCCTGCAGGGCCTGGCTGAGCTCCTGCTGCATGGTCGTGTAGCGCTCGCGGAGGTGGTTCTCCTGCCGCTCGAGCGCCTTGACCCGGACCTCGAGCGTCTCCTTCTCCTCGGTCAGGAGGTCCTCGACCTCCTTCTTGCTCTTCGCCTTGACGAGGAGTCCGCCGACCGGTCGGTAGATCACCGCGTCGTCGGCGAGCGGCTTCAGCTCTTCCAGCGTGTGCGTGACCTCGCGCAGCTTGAGGTCCATCTGCAGGCGTTGCTGCTGCGCGCCACCGAGCTCCTGCTGGAGCCGTTGGAACTGCTTGAGATCGTTCTGGAGCTTCGCGGGCAGGGCCACGTCCGGCTCACGGCCCCCCGAAGATAAGCGCTTCGGCGGCGCGCCGCCCTCGACGCCCGGGATCAGCGGGAAGCGGCGCGCCGGGTGGCGACCGCGAGCTGGACCCAGCCGAGGAACGTGTTGGTGGCCGCCCGCATCGCGCCCGTGTCGGCCGCCGCGATCGTGAGGCGCACCGTCGTCGGGCCGCCGGCGTCCAGCGTCGCGCGGGCCCGCGGCACCTCCCGCGCGACCTCGGGGCCGAGCGTGCGCGTCAATGCCTCGGCGAACCCCGCGTCCGCGCAACGGATATCGAGCCGCGCCGACCAGACCGACGGACGTTCCCCGCTCATGCCACGAGATCGGGGTCGAGCGAGGCGAGGATGCGGTCGGTCTTCTCCGCCGCCGAGCGCACGTAGGCGGCCGGGTCGACGAGCTCCCGGATCTCCGCCGCCGAGAGCAGCGCCGTGACCGCGGGCTCGGCCAGCGCGCGTTCCGCGAGGCCGGGGCCCTGGCCGGGGTCCCGGGTGAGTCGGCGCAGCAGCTCGTGGGCGTCCGCGCGGGCGATCCCCTTCGTCGTCAGCGCGAGCATGAGGCTCTCGGTCATCGCCGTGCTCGACCCCGCCACGATCTCGCCCATGCGGTCGCCGTCGACCCGGAGGCCCTCGAACACCTCGGTCAGCTTCTCGAGCAGGTCGTCCGCCAGCACGATCGCGTGGGGGAGGACGATGCGCTCGTTGGCCGAGTTCGCGAGGTCCCGCTCGTGCCACTGGACCATGTTGTCGAGCGGAGGCAGCGCGAACGCCCGGACGAGCCGTGCGAGGCTGGAGATGTTCTCCGAGACGATCGGGTTGCGCTTCTGGGCCATCGTGGAGCTCCCGACCTGGCGCGCCTCGTCGAACGGTTCGGCGACCTCGGCGATCTCCGTCCGCTGCAGGTTCCGCACCTCGGTCGAGAGGCGCTCGGCCGAGCTCGCGACGAGGGCGAGCCAGTTGGTGAACTCGGCGAGGCGGTCGCGTCCCACGAGCTGGGTCGGCGCCTCGTCCGCGGCGATGCCGAGCCGCCGCATGACGCCGGCCTCCACCGCTTCGGCGTGCCGGCCGAACCCCGCGCCGGTGCCCACCGCGCCCGCCATCTTCCCGACGGCGACGCGGGGCAGCAGCTGGTCGAGGCGGCGGCGGTGCCGCGCGAACTCCGCCGCGGCGACCGCCATCTTGTGACCGAAGCTGATCGGGATGCCGTGCTGCCCGTGCGTGCGCGCGATCTCGGGGGTCTCCCGGTACCGCCGGGCCAGCCCGGCGAGGACCCGGACGAGCCGCGTCAGGTCGTCGCGCAGGACCGCCCCCGACTCCTGCAGCTCGAGGGCCAGCGCCGTCTCGGTGATGTCGGCGCTCGTCGCCCCGAAATGGACCCAGCGTCCGCCCGCTCCGGCCGCCGCGGCGAGGGCCCGCGTCATCGCCATCACGTCGTGGTGGAGCGAGCGCTCGAGCTCGTCGACCCGGTCCACGGAGACATGGTCGAGCGTCGCGGCCGCCCCGATCGCCGCCGCCGCCTCGATCGGGATCATGCCCAGCTCCGCCTCGGCGGCGGCGAGCGCGGCCTCGACCCGGAGCGCGCGGGCGAGACGCGCGTCCCGCGCGAACAGGGACCGGGTCGCGTCCCGGCCGTACCGAAACTCGAGGGGACAGAAGAGAGATCCCGAGTCGTCCGTCACACCGGGGAACCCGGCCCCGGATATATAGCGGTGGTACCGCGCGTCCCGAGACTCTCGGACCGGACGCGGCTTTCACCGCCCGAGCCGCTCGAGGACGCGGTCGATCCCGGTGCCGTACTGGAGCGCCTTCTTCGCCCGCATCGCGACCGACCGCGGCAGGCCGCGGTGGAGCGCCCAGCGGCGGAAGAGCGCCTTCGGCTCGCGTCCCGGGAGTCGGAGATCGATCGGGATCGATCGCGCGGCCCGGACGAACACGGGATCGAGGTAGGGACACGCGAGCTCGACGCCGAGTTCGTGCGCGATCGCACCGGCGCGGACCGCGTCGGTCTCCCGGAGCCGGGCCAGATCGGCGTCCGATCGCTCGGACGCGGCGCGGGCGTCCAGGTTCCGGAAGTGCGCGTAGCCCAAGAATAGCTCGTCCGCGCCCTGACCGCACACCACCGGTCCCGTCCCGGCGGACGCCATCGCGAGGGCGAGGCCCAGCAGCGGCGCCGCGCGGGTCCGCGGCAGGTCCTGGAGCCGGGTCGACCACCGCCGCGCCCCGTCCTCGACCGCTCCGGTCGGGATCTCGATCTCCTCGACGCGGACCCCGAGGTCCGCCGCCCCGGCGCGGGCCGCGTGGAGGTCGGGGCTTCCCGGCAGGCCGATCGTGAGCAGCCGAGTCCTGGGCCGAGCGCGGAGCTCCCAGGCGAGCAGGCCCGAGTCGACGCCACCCGAGAAGAGGACGGTGAGCGGTCGGTGCTCCCGTCGCGCGCCCGCCATCGCGGCTTCGAACGCCGGGTCCAGCCGCTCGTACGCGTCTTCCTCGATCACCGCTCTTGACGCCGGTCCGGCGCCCACGCTGCCAACGCTTATCGCCTCGCGCGATGCGGTCGATCGTGGCGCCGGGGGAGGAGCCGAAGGTCCGGGCCGGCCCGGTGCGACGGGCTCTGTTCGTGGACCGCGATGGTACGCTCAATCCGGACCTGCACTACCTCGCGGACGCGGAGCGCGTCGAGCTGTTCCGGGGCGTCGGCC
>JASHWL010000056.1 GCA_030044105.1 Thermoplasmata archaeon | reverse complement strand
GGCTGCTCGATGTGCGGCTACGCGAAGGACACCCTGGGGCGCTCGGCGACGCCCGAGGAGCTCCGGGAGCAGACCGAGCGCGCGCTCGCGCGCTACCGCGGGGAGCCGTACGTGAAGGTGTACACCTCGGGAAGCTTCCTCGACGACCGCGAGGTCGACGCCGAGAGCCGTCGGCGGTTCGTCGCGGCGTTCTCGGGCCGGGCCCGGCGCCTGCTGTTCGAGACGCTGCCCGAGTTCGCCACGCCCGAGGCGATCGCGCCGCTCGCCGCGAGCTTCTCCGGGGAGCTCGAGGTCGCGCTCGGGCTCGAGACGACGGACCCGACGGTGCTCGCCCGGTACGTCCACAAGAACGCACCGCCGCGGGACTACCTTGACGCGGGCGACCGGCTCCGGGCCCAGGGGCTCCGGACGAAGGCGTACCTGCTGCTGAAACCTCCGTACCTCACGGAGCGGGAGTCGGTGGCGGACGTCGTCCGGTCGGTCCGCGAGGCCGCCCCGCACTTCGACGCGCTCTCCGTCAATCCGGTCCACATCCAGAACGGGACCGTGGTCGAGTGGCTCTACCACCGCGGCCGGTACCGGCCGCCGTGGCTGTGGAGCGTGGTCGCCGCGCTGCTCGAGGGGTCCGAGCTTCGGGGGACGAGCCGCCTGGTCTCCTTCCCCACCGCCGGCGGGCGCCCGCGCGGGCCGCACAACTGCGGCCGCTGCGACGCCCGGGTCCTCGCCGCGATCGAGGAGGCGTCGCTCGCGCAGGAGTTCGCTCCGCTCCGCGCGCTCGACTGCGACTGCCGGGCGGAGTGGGCGGAGCGCGGCCGGCTGGAGGGTCTGGGGGTGGAAGCCTGACGGGTCTCGTGCCCCGCCTCCCCGCCCACGCCGAGTCGACGATCCACCAGTTCCTGCGCGCCCACGCGCTCGGGGACGGCGCCGAGGGTCTGGTCGTGGGCCTCTCCGGCGGGATCGACAGCGCGCTCACCGCGCGGCTCGCGCGCGACGCGCTCGGCCCCGCCCACGTCCTCGGCATCCTCCTGCCGGGCGCGGGGTTCCCGTCGGCGCTCGCGACGGAGACCGAGGAGTACGCGCGCGCGCTCGGGATCGGCTTCCGGGCGGTCCCGATCGACCGGGTCGAGGCGGCGTTCCGCGCCCTGCTCCCCGAGGTGACGGACCGGGTGACGCTCGGGAACCTCGCGCCCCGGATCCGCATGACGGTCCTCTACGCGATCGCGCGCGAACAGCGCCGCCGCGTCGCCGGCACCGGCAACAAGTCCGAGCTCCTCCTCGGCTACTTCACGAAGTACGGCGACGGCGGCGTCGACCTGCTCCCGATCGGGGACCTGTACAAGACGGAGGTGCGGGCGCTCGCCGAGCGGCTCGGGCTGCCGACCGCGATCCGGACGCGGCCGCCGTCGGCCGGGCTCTGGGAGGGCCAGACCGACGAGGAGGAGCTCGGGCTCCCGTACTCGGAGATCGATCAGATCCTCCACGGGCTCGAACAGCTGCGCAGCGAGACGGAGATCGCGGAGATCACCGGCCTCCCGCTCGCGCGCGTCGAGGGCCTCGCGCAGCGCGTCGCGGCGACGCGCCACAAGCGCCGCATGCCGCCGGTCGCCAAGATCGGGTTCCGGACGGTCGGCCTCGACTGGCGGGAGTGACGCGGCCCAGCGGCCGGCCAACGCTTATCCGTGGCCGGGCCTCGCTGACCTCCGTTCCGCCCGCACGCGCCATGGACCGAGCGACCTACCAGCGTCTCTACGACAGCCTCGCCACGTACGAGGACGTCCACCGTATCGCCCACGCCGAGCATTTCGACGAGGAGCTCCTCTTCGTGATCCACACCCACCGGGTCACCCGGGACGCGACGCGCCGGTTCTACCGGGTCAAGCACCAGATCCCGCAGCTGGTCAAGCAGTGGCGGCGAGGGCGGCCGATGCTCGACATCGCGCGGGAGCTGAAGTTCCCGCCGGTCCTGCTCGGCCAGCAGATGCTGGGGGAGCTGGGGATCCCCCGCAAGCGGGTGTGGGGCACGTTCCTCCACCCCGAGACCGCGCCCGACGCCCGGCTGCGCAAGGAGGTCGAGGACCTCCTCGCCGCCGACATGATCTACTCGCCGCGCGGGATGGAGCTGCAGCGCGACCGCGGCCGACGGGGCGAGGAGCGGCTCGCCCGCTGGCTCGAGAAGCACGGCATCGGCTACCGGACCGAGAAGGACCTCCGCGGGAAGTACGCGAAGACGCCGGACGCGCTCCTCGACGAACCGATCATCTTCTACGGCCAGAAGCTCACCTGGATCGAGTCGAAGGCGAACTTCGGGGACGACGTCGAGCTGAGGAAGAACCTGCGGCGCCAGCTGGCGCCCTACACCGAGCTGTTCGGCGAGGGGGCGGTCGTCTACTGGTACGGGTACGTCGACGGCGCGGAGTCCCCGAACGGGATCCTCCTCTGGGACGGCGACACCTTCGAGAGCATCACGCCGATCGTGCCGCCTCGGAGCGAGGGAGCTCCCGCTGCGCACCACTCGCGAGGTCCCGTTCCACGATCATCCCCGGCCCGGCCTCCCGGAGACCCAGGATCAGGGCCCGGCGGGACCTCCGTCGCGCCGCCTCCTTGAGCTGGCGGGACATCGAGCGGCCGAGGAGGTCGCAGTCGGCGCTGAGGCCGCTGCGGCGGAGCTCCTCGACCAGCCCGACCGCCTCGGGCAGCCGGCTCGGGTCCACGACGACCACGAACGTGTCGAGCGGCGGCTCGCCGTCGGGCCAGCGGTCCGCCCGCTTCAGCAGGAGCTCGAGCGTCTGGTCTCCGATGGCGAGCCCCGCCGCCGGGGTGGGCGGCCCCTCGAACAGCTCGATCAGGTGGTCGTAGCGCCCGCCGCCGAAGATCGACCGCCCGCCGTCGGTCCGGGCGTACGCCTCGAAGACGGTGGAGGTGTAGTAGGCGAGCCCCCGGACGACCGTCGGGTCGAAGACGATGCGGTCCCCGAGGCCGGCCCGGTCGAGCAGCCCGAAGAGCGTGCGCACGCGGGCGACCCCCTCGAGCGCCCGGGCGTCCAGGCCCCGCGCGACGAGCGCGTCGAGGTAGCGGTCGAGGTCGGGCGGCGCGACCCCGGCCGGGGACGCCGCCAGGAGCTCGTGGAGCTCGGTCGCGGCCGGTCCCTGGATCCCGGCGGTCGCGAGCTCCGTCGTGAACCCGGTGGCCGAGATCTTGTGGAACTGGTCCACGGCGCGGAAGAACGCGTGCGGCTGGGCGGCGCCGAACAGCCGGCCGAGGCCCTCGCTGATCCCCCGGTCGTTGATGCGGAAGGCGTAGAGCCCGGCCGCGCCGACCTCGTCGAGCACCAGCGCGGCCGAGGCGAGCAGGTCGGCCTCGGCCTCGACGCCCGGCACCCCGAGGATGTCGAGGTTGAACTGGGTGAACTCCCGCGTGCGCCCCGTCTGCGGTTCCTCGTAGCGCCAGGTCTTCGCGAGCGTGAACCACTTCACCGGCATCGGCTCGGACTTCGCGCGCTCGACGAACACGCGCGCGAGCGAGGGCGTGGTCTCGGGGACCAGCGCCACCGGCCGGTCGCCCTTGTCGTGGAACATCCAGGCCTGCGCGGCGATCCCCTCGCCGCTCTTGGTCTGGTAGAGCTCGAACAGCTCGACCGACGGGGTCTCCAGCTCCTGGTAGCCGCACCGTCGCGCGGCCGCGCGCATCCGGCGGCGGATCTCCGAGCGGGCGCCGCCCTCGGGGGGCGGGTAGTCCCGGAAGCCGCGCAGGACGTTGGCCGGCATGGACGGGCGGGAGGTCCGCTTCCGCTTAATCAGTTTTCGGCGGCCCTACGCCGAGGGGAGCGACCGGGCCTCGGCGCCGGTCGTCGG
>JASHWL010000055.1 GCA_030044105.1 Thermoplasmata archaeon | reverse complement strand
GCCGCCGGCGCACGCGCGCGTCGACGACGACATGCGTCCGGCCGGGGCCGTAGGGCTTCACCTCGCGCCCGCGGGGCCGTTCGAGGAGCTCCCCGCGGGCCCGTTCGACCGCCCGCTCCACCGTCGCGAGCGCGTGCGCCGTCGCGCCGCGCGCGTCCGCGACCATGTGGACGTGGAGGACGCCGCCCTCCGCCCGGACGAGCTCGAGCGCCCGGGGCACCCAGGGCACCGCGTCGGGGAGATACCCCAGCACGACCCGGTCGGCCCACTCCGGGGGCAGCGCGACCTCCCGGTTGTCCCCCCGTACGGCCCGTACCCGGTCCTGGACCCCGTTCCGCCGGAGGTTCTCGACGAGGTAGCGGAACGCCGTCGGGTTCTTCTCGACCGCGATCACCTCGACGGACGCGTCGGCCCGCGCCGCGGGGATCGCGAAGTACCCGATCCCGGCGAACAGATCGACGACCCGTTCCCCGGGCCGGACCGCACGACCCATCCGGGCCCGCTCGGTCCGGTTGCCGGCGGCGAACATGATCCGGGCCGCGTCGAAGCGCCAGCGCACGCCGTGCTCGAGGACCTCGGTCTCGGTCCCGTCGCCGGCGATCCGGACGACCGAGGGCTCCCGCAGCTCCCCGGCGATCGGACCGGAGCGCACGAGGACCGTGTCGACCCCGAGCTCCGCCCGCCACGCCTCCCCGATGAGGCCGAAGTGGTCCGCGAGCTCCGGCGGCAGGCGCAGCACGAGCACCCGGCCGAGCCGCTGGTATCCCGCCGGCAGGACGTCGGCGACCCCGGGCCCGGCGGAACCACGGACCCGCTCCCGGACGCGCTCCGCCGGCGAGCGTCGGGCCCCGCGCGGGCGCCGGGTCGCCGGCAACATCGGGGGCAGGCCCGCGCCTAGGCCGCGGGCCGGGCCGGCGCCGCCTCGAGGATGACCTCGAGGAACTGCTTGAGGTGCGCCGTCAGGATCGGGTTGTCGGTGAACCCGCACGCCTCGAGCCCGGGCGCCGCGAGGAGCGCGTGCGCGCCGTCGGCCAGGACCTCGGTCGCGAGGAGGTTCTCCCGGGGGACGTACTCCACCCCTTCCGGCACGCGCTGGAGCGGCGAGGTGACGAACGTGACGCGCACCCCCCGCTTCACCGCGTGCTGGATCTTCTTGCCCAGCTCGTCGCGCACGTCGGCGACCTGGGGGGTGGTGAGGATGAACGTCGCGTTCGCCTGATCGAGCAGGTCGCCGATCTTCGCGAGCACCTTGTCGTGGCCCGAGAGGAGGTAGACGAGCTGCGGCTCGCCGTGCTCGGCGACGACCCGGTGCAGGTGCGCGAGCTTCTCGAACACCTCCTGGATCGCGCCCTTGAGCCCCTCGGCCACGTCGAGGGGCGGGGTCGGTCGGAAGAGGATCGGCTTTCCCCCGGTCGGCTGGGCGTAGCCCTTCTCGGCGAGCGACTCTAGGACCTTGTAGGCGCTCGTGCGGGGGATCCCGGCCGCCGTCGCGAGCGAGGCGGCGTCCCCGACGCCCCGGGCGACCAGCGCGATGTACGCGCGGGCCTCGTACTGCGTGAGGCCGACCTTCCCCAGGACCTCCGCGGCCCGGCGGAACTCGTCGGACGACTGGTTGCCCAGGGCGACCGCGGCCTCCTCGATCGTCGCCATCGGTCCGGCCGAGGCGGACGGGGCGGGACCGTCTTAACGGTGCGCCACCGCCGGGGCGCCGGTCAGAACGACCCCTCGTACAGGCGCACCGCGCCGACCCGACGGAAGCCGAGCCGTTCGAGGATCGGACCCGAGCTCCTCCGGCGCGCGGTCGTGAGCGCGATCTCCGCCCCGGCGGACCGCGCGGCGTCCAGCCGGGCGGCGACGAGCGCCCGGTAGATGCCGCGGTGTCGGTGCGACGAAAGGACCCCGCCCCCCCACAGGAACAGCACCGGCCCGTTCGCGTGGCCGCCGCCGATCCCCGCCGGGACGCCGGCTTCCCAGGCGAGGAACCGGCCGCTGGGCTGGCCCGCCTCGCGTTGCCGCCGGAACAGCGCGAAGAACTCGTCCTCCACCGCGGAGGGCGGTGGCGGGTTCCCGAAGACCTCGTCCGAGAGCCGAAGGTAGGTGCGGTAGTCGTCGTCGGTCCGCACCTCCCGGACCTCGATCCCCGGAGCCGAGCCCACGCCCGGCTCGGCCGCCCCGGCCGGAGCGCCCGCGAGCTCCCGGACCATGAGGTCGGACTCGTCGAGCGGCCGGAAGCCGCGGGTCACGAGCCGGTGGGCGAGGTCCCGCGGTCGCGTGCGCGGGGTCACCTGGATCCGCGCTCCGGTCCCGCCGTGTTCCTTCACCCGGGCCTTCAGGCCGGCCAGCACCTCGTCGAACCGCGCCGGAGGTTCCGCGCGGAACGCGTAGACGTAGGTGAGGGGCGTCGACCCGGGCGTGAGCGCGAGCAGGTAGTCGCCCGTCTCGATCCGGGTCGCGCCGGGCGGCACCCACGCACCGCGTTCGAACGCGTCCCAGATCCGGGCCGCCGTCCAGGGATCCACGCCCGGCGGCACGGGGCCGGGGCTTACATCCCCTCGCTCGGCCTCCGCGACAAAACTCTTTACGAGGTCCCGGCTCGGTACCTCGGCTCGCCCGCGTTCCGGGCCGATCGATGATCGTACCCCTCGACCTCGCGAACGACATCGCGGGGGATGTCGCGGCCCTCGCGCTCCCGGCCCTCCTGTGGGCGCTGCTCTACCAGCTGGGCTGGGAGCATCCGGCGTTCGGGGAGAGCCTCGGCTTCGGCCGGCGGACGTTCTGGCTGCTGGTCGC
>JASHWL010000054.1 GCA_030044105.1 Thermoplasmata archaeon | reverse complement strand
GAGGTGGGGAAGGGGTTCCCGGTCGCGATGACCGCCCTCGACGTCGGCCGGGTCTCGCTCGGCGCGGCGTCGCTCGGCGGCATGGAGGCCGCGACGCACGAGGCGCTCGAGTTCGCGAAGAACCGGACGCAGTTCGGCCTGCCGATCAGCGAGTACCAGGCGATCCAGTTCAAGCTCGCCGACATGGCGATGAAGGTCCACGCGCTCCGCTTCATGGTCTACCACGCCGCCGAGCACCAGGATCGGATGGGCACGGACCCGAAGAAGTGGAACCGGCTCGAGCGGGCCGACAAGACCCGCGAAGCGGCGACCGTGAAGTGCCTCGGCTCCGAGTGGGCGGACGAGGTGATCGACGAGGCGCTCCAGATCCACGGCGGCCTGGGATACATCCGAGGCACGCCGATCGAGCGCGCCTACCGGGACGCCCGCATCAGCCGGATCTTCGAGGGGACGAACGAGATCCAGCGGCTCGTGATCTCGCGCGACCTCATCGCGCGGGGGGCGTAGCCGGGGCGGCCGCGGCCGGCGGCGCGTCCCGCAGCACGCGGCGGAGCACCTTCTGGACGCCGCTCCGCGGCAGCGCCTCGACGAATTCCACCGATCGCGGCGCCTTGTAGTGCGCCACGCGCTCGCGCACGAAGGCGACGAGCTCCTCGCCGGTCACGGTCGCGCCGGACTTCCGCACGACGTACGCCTTCACGACCTCTCCGTGGTCCGGGTCGGGGACGCCGACCGCCGCGGCGTCCGCGACGCCGGGGTGCTGGAACAGCACCTCCTCCACCTCGCGCGGGTAGACCTTCATCCCGCCGACGTTGATCATGTCCTTCTTCCGGTCGAGGATGAAGGCGAAGCCGTCCGCGTCGATCCGCGCGACGTCTCCCGTTCGGAACCAGCCGTCCTGCAGGACCGCGGCCGTCTCCTCGGGGTGTCCGTAGTAGCCGAGCATCACCTGCGGCCCGCGGACCGCGAGCTCGCCCTCCTCGTCCACCCCCAGCACGCGCCGGCCGGTCTCGAGATCGACCACGCGCTGGTCGGTGTTCGGGAGCGGCAGCCCGATCGAGCCCACCCGGCGCTCGCCCTCGAGGGGGTTCGCGTGCGTGGCGGGCGAGGTCTCGCTCAGCCCGTACCCCTCGACGAGCTTCGCGCCGGTGAGCGCCTCGAACTGCTTCGCGACCTCGACCGGGAGCGGCGCCGAGCCCGACAGGCAGTAGCGGATCGAGTGGATCCGGTACTTCGCGAGGTCCGGCTGCTTCAGGAACGCCTGGTAGAGCGCGGGCACGCCGGGAAACTCGGTCGGCTGGTACTTGCTGATGAGCTTCAGCAGCTCGCGGATCTCCGGTCGGGTCTGGATCACGACGGTCGCACCGTCGCAGAGCCCCAGCAAGAGCGCGATCGTGAGCCCGTAGATGTGGAAGAACGGGATCGCGGCCATGATCGTGTCGCCGCCGGGGACGCGCGTGATGTTCCACGCGTTCGCCTGCGTCACGTTCGCGACGAGGTTGCGGTGCGTGAGCATCGCGGCCTTGGGCACCCCGGTCGTTCCGCCGGTGTACTGGTACACCGCCACGGTCTGGGCCGGGTCGGCCGCGAATGGATCGAGGCTGCCCTGGGAACGGACCGCCGCCGCGTACGGGTGCACCCACGGATCGCGCGGGAACTCCGTCGGCAGGCCCCGACGGCGCAGCACCGAGTTCACGAACGGTCGCGCGAGCCACGGGTAGAACTCGCGCAGCCGGGCCACGAAGACGACGGGGACCGGGTACTGTGGTCGTACCTTCGCGAGATTCGGGTAGAGGATCTCGAGCGTGACCAGCGCCTTCGGGCCCGAGTCGCGGAGGATCCGCGTCAGATCGTCGCCGAGGTAGAGCGGGCTCACCTGGACCACGATCGCCCCGATGCGGAGCGCCGCCGTGAGCGCGATCGCGTAGAGCGGGCAGTTCGGAAGGTAGATCGCGACCCGGTCGCCCGGGCCCACCCCGTTCTGGCGCAGGGCGAGCGCCAGACGGCCGCTCTCCTCCCAGTAGCGTCGGTAGCTCCACCGGGCCCCGTAGTAGATCAGCGCCGTCCGGGCGGGCCAGCGCCGGACCGCCTGCTCGATGAGCTCGGGCAGGAGGACGTTGGGGATCTCGACGACCGGCGGGACCTTCGGGGGATAGCGCTTCAGCCAGACCCGCTCCGGGCCCGCGGGAGGCGTCGGGGTCGCCACGCTAGCCTCCGCCGCCGGCCGGTGCGTCGCGCACGAACTGGACGCCGGGCTTGTAGCTCGGGGCGAAGTGGACGCGCTCCCCGAGCGCGATCTCCCGCTCTTCCCGCACCGCCGGCATCCAGCCGGTGATCCGACCGCCCTCCTCGAGCTCGACCACGACGTACGCGTACGGCGCGTCGTTCAGGAAGTCGTCGCCGGGCACCGAGAGCAGGGTGTAGGCGACCACGGTACCGCGCCCGGAGAGCCGCTCCTCGCCGCGCTCGGCGCTGCCGCACACCGGGCAGCGCAGCCCCCAGGTCGCGGTGCGGGTCCCGCAGTGCGCGCAGCGGAAGCCGCGGAGCACGCCCTCCTCCTCGTAGCCGTGGTAGAACTCCTGGATCGTGTGGGAGGCCGCGGGAAGTTCGTCGGTCACGCCCCCTCCCCAGCCTACCGGCGGGAAAAGATGTGCACCGAGCAGGAGCCGCCCGTCGCCCCGACGTTGTGCGCGAGGGCGGTCTCGGCCCGAGGCACCGCTCGCTTCCCGGCGAGCCCGTTGAACTGCTCGAAGATCTCGACGACCTGGCCGGCGCCCGTGGCGCTGACCGGGTGCCCCTTCGCCTTCAGCCCGCCGGACGGATTGACGGGGAGGGCCCCGTGCAACGCCGTGGTCCCGTCGACCTCGGCGGCGCCGGCGCTCCCCCGGGGGAAGAAGCCCAGGTCCTCGAGCGCGAACAGCTCCGCGATCGTGAAGCAATCGTGGACTTCCAGGAAATCGATCTGCTTCGGTCCCAGCCCCGCCGCGTGGAACGCCGCTTGGGCGGCGGTCCGGGTCGCGGGGAGCCCGTAGAGATCCGGGCGGTCCTGCGCCTCGGTGATGGATCCGGACCGGGCCGAAGCGCGGATCACCAGCGGCTCGGTCACGGGCGACTTCATGAACTCCTTGGCCGCCACGACGACTGCGGCCGCGCCGTCGGAGAACG
Source organism: Thermoplasmata archaeon (assembly GCA_030044105.1). Taxonomy (GTDB): domain Archaea; phylum Thermoplasmatota; class Thermoplasmata; order Lutacidiplasmatales; family UBA184; genus Lutacidiplasma. Next base: position 175 of record JASHWL010000054.1, on the reverse strand, counting down.
GGCAGCAGTCGTAGAGCCGGAGCGGCGAGGCGATCATCGGGGAGCCGAGGTAGGTCTCCATCGTGATCGGCTTCTGGAAGTGCGCGTGGGGATTGAGCGCCGCGTTCGCGTGCGCCTTGATCGCGACCGCGCCGAGCACCTCGGGTTTGGTCGGGAACTTGTGCTCGTAGGCCGT
>JASHWL010000053.1 GCA_030044105.1 Thermoplasmata archaeon | reverse complement strand
CCGGAACTGCCCGAGGTCCGTGGGGATCGGGAGGAGGCCGAGCCGGAGCGCCACCGCCTCGTCGAACATGCTGGTCGAGGAGTCGTAGTCCTTGCCGGACGCCTCGTCGCGGATCGGGCCCAGGTGGAACTCGACGTCCTCGATCGCGAGCTTCGGCACGTCGGCGAGCAGCGTGCGCCGGATCGCGTTGACCTGCGCCGCGGTCGCGCCCTCGAACTCGAGCAGCGTCTGGCGCGGCTTGAGCTCCTGGATCGAGACCGGCATCGCCCTACACCCTCCGTCCGCGCCGGCCGCCCTTCGGCTTCGTGCCGTCGTGCGGGACGGGCGTGACGTCCTCGATCCGCTGGATCTTCACGCCCGCGCGCGCCAGCGCGCGGATCGCCGCCTGGGCCCCGGGGCCCGGCGAGCGGGAGCGGTTCCCGCCCGGGGCGCGGACGCGCACGTGGAGCGTCTCGTACCCCTTCTCCTTCAGCACGGCCGCGATCTGGTCCGCGGCCTTCATCGCGGCGTACGGGCTCGACTCGTCGCGCGCGGCCTTCACGACCATCCCGCCGGTCGCCTTGGCGAGGGTCTCCGCGCCGGTGATGTCGGTCACCGTGATGTGGATGTTGTTGTAGCTCGCGAAGATGTGCGCGATCCCGATCTTCGCCATCGTCTAGTGCTCCCCCTCCGCCGGGACCGGCGGGGCCTCGGCGGGCTTCGCCGTGAGCCGCTCGCGCAGCGCGACCCGCATCGGGTGCGCGTCGTCGGCGATCGGGCTGGTCGGCGTGTAGGCGATCTGGCCCTCCTCGTCGAGCCGGACGAGGTAGCCCGGCCGGGTGACGCGGTGGTCGCCGATCGTGAAGTGGCCGTGCACGATCCACTTCCGCGCGCCGTGGGGGGTCCCCGCGAGCCCGCGCGCGAGCACGATCGTCTGGAACCGGCGGCGGAGCACGTCCTCGGTCGTGAGCGCCAGGACGTCGTCGATGGTCGGGGTCCCGACCTGGAGCACGCCGAGCCGCGCGAGGCGCGCGAGCAGGAGCTCGGTCTCGCGCTGCGCCTGCGGCTCGCCGGTGCGCAGCCGCGCCTGGAGCTCGCGCGCCTGGCCGCGGAGGCCGCGCAGGATCGACTGCGCCTTCCACAGCTCGCGCTTGTTCTTCAGCCCGTACTTCTGGAGCAGCTTGCGCTCCTCCTCCATCCGCGCGGCCTCCCACGGATGCTTCGGCGTGTCGTAGGTGCGGCGCAGGAACTTCGGATCGCCCACGGGTTCACTCCTTCTTCGCCGCCGGGGCCGGTGCAGCGGCCGGCGCGGGCGCCTCTTCCTTACCGGCGGCCGCCGCGGCCTCCTTGGCCGCCTTCTTCAGCACGCCCGCGGCCATGCCGGTGCGGCCGTTCGAGCGCGTCCGCTGCCCGCGGACCTTCTGCCCGCGCTCGTGGCGCACGCCGCGGTAGCTGCGGATCATCTTCATCTGGTTGACGTCGTCGCGCCGCCGGGTGTCGAGGTCGGCGCCGACGTAGTGGATCGACTCGCCGAGGAGCGGCTCGTGCGGGTGGTTGATCATCCAGGGGGGCACCTTCGACGGGAGCGTCGCGAGGACCGACTCGATCGACTCGACCGTCGGTTCGGGGAGGTTCCCGATCCGCTCGGTGGCCGGCACGCTCGCGAGCTCGCAGGCGACCCGCGCGAGGCGCGCGCCCACGCCGCGGACGCCCGTGAGCGCCAGCGCGACGGGGCGGGTGCCGTCGAGATCGGTGTTGGAGACGCGGACGATGTAGCGGAAGTTCGGGTTGTCGGGGACGTACTTGGCGGCCTTGCCGGTCGCGCCCGGCGCGGCCGCCTTGGCCTTCTTCCCCTCCTTGCCCTCCTTCGCGTCCTTCGACTCCTTGCCCTTGCCGCCCTTCTCCTTCTTCGCGCCCTTCTCGGGAGGAGCCTCCGGCCCGGCGCTCTCGGCCGGCGCGGCGGCCTTCGTCTCGGCCTCCTTCGATTCCTTCGGCGCGGAGTTCACTCCCCTTCGGCGGCCGGAACCCGGTACGGCCCCGCCCGCGGCGAGCGGGCGCGACCCCAGGTCCGGAGGTGCGACCTCGGAGCCGGCCCGCCTTTTTAAGCGCTTCCCTGCTCGAACGGGGCGGCCGCTCTCGGCGGGGCCGGGGCCGGGGACCGGGCCTCGAGGACCCGGTATCCGGACCCCCGGTCGAGCACCTGCACGCGCCCGGGGCCGTGCTCCTCGAGCCACTGCTGGTAGTAGCGGATCCCCTGGCTGCCCTTCCCCACCAGCAGGAGGCGCCCTCCGGGCGCGAGATGCGCCGGGGCCTCGGTCAGGAGCCGGAGCACGTGGGGCCGGCCGACCCGGTACGGGGGATTGGTCGCGATGACATCGAACGTCTCGCCGGCGACGGGCTCGTAGAAACCGCCCACGCGCACCTCGGCGTTCCGCACGCGGTTCCGGTCCAGGTTCTGCTGGGCCAGTCGGGCGGCCCGGCGATTGACCTCGGTCATCACGACCCGGCCCTCGCGCGCCGATTTCGCGGCGGCGACGCCGACGGCCCCCCAGCCGCAGCCGAGATCGAGCACGCGATCGCGCGGCTGGACCCCCAGGTTCTGGATCAGGAGCGCGGTGCCCGGGTCCAGCCCCCGGGCCGAGAAGACGCCCCGGTCGATCACGAACTGCAGGAGCTCGCCCCGGTAGAGGAAGCGGAGCTCGCGCGGGGACGACCGCGCGTGCGGGTGCTCGGCGAAGTACGGTTCGCCCGACACGGGCTCGGGCTCCTCGGTCATTTGCCCGAACCGTGCCGCCGGAAGAACGAATCGCGCCGCGCGGTGGGGGCCGGGGCCCCGGCCCCCAGCGCCTCGCGGAGCGCGTCCTTCTGGCGGGACGAGAGCGATCGCGGGATGTCGACGTGGACGGTCACGAGGAGGTCCCCGCGCGACGCGCCGCGGAAGTGCGGGAAGCCGCGCCCGCGCAGGCGGAACTGCGCCTCGGGCTGCGTGCCCGGCGGGATGTGGAGCGCGACCGTGTCCTCGATGGTCGGGATGGTCACCTCGCCGCCCAGCACGGCCGTCGCGAGGTCGATCGTCGCCTCGCTGTAGGCGTCCACGCCCTCTCGGCGGATGTGCTCGACCGGCTCGAAGAACACCTGGACGAACAGGTCCCCGTTCGGACCCCCGTCGATGCCGGAGCCCCCGTGACCGGGCACGCGGAGGACCGCGCCGTCGTCCATGCCCGGCGGCACCGTCACCTCGAGCCGCTCGACGCTGCGCACCTGCCCCGACCCGTGGCAGGTGGCGCACTTCTCGAGGATGAGGCGGCCGCTCCCGTGGCACTTGGGGCACTCGCCGACCGTGATGAGCTGCGTGTAGCCCTGGCGCCGAACGCGGCGCACCTGGCCCGCGCCCCCGCATTCCGGACACGTCTCGAGGGCGGTGCCGTCCTTCGCGCCCGTGCCGTGGCACGCCGGGCAGGGTCCGCTCTTGGGGACCTCGATGGTCGGGTGCGCCCCCTTGACGGCCGCGGCCAGCGGGAGCCGGACCGCGACCTCGACGTCGTGGCCGCGGTTCGTCGGCCCCCGCGGTCGCGTCGTGCCGAACGGGTTCACGAACGAGCCGAACAGCTGCTGGAAGATCGGCGAGGAGCCGAGGAGGTCCTCGAGGTCCGACTGGTGGGTGAAGTTCTGCCAGGTGAAGCCGCCGGGGCCGAAGTCGCTCTCGACCGCGTCGAACCCCTGCACGTCGTACCGGCGCCGCTTCTCGGGGTCGGCGAGCACCTCGTACGCCTCGGAGATCTGCTTGAACTTCTCCTCGGCCGCCTTCGGGTTCTCCTTCGCGACGTCGGGGTGGTACTGGCGGGCGAGGCGCCGGTACGCCTGCTTCACCTCGTCGGGGCTCGCGGTCTTGGGGACCCCGAGCACCTCGTAGTAGTCGCGCTTCGCCATGGCCCGGAAGGGAACAGCAGAGGGGGCCGCGTTCCTATTTACCCATTCACCCGGAGCGCGCCCGCCGCCGACGCGGGCGCGGGGTCCGCGGCCAGCGGACGAGGAAGTGCGTTCCCACGGAGGCGGCGACGCGGCGCGATGCGTCGCCCTCCGCGACCGCGATCTCGAGGAGGCCGAAGCTCGATCCGAGCGCTCCCAGCCTCGACCGACCGAGCGACTCGTAGCTCCGCACCCACGGAACCGTCCGCTCCCGATGCCCGGCGACGGCGAACCGCACCCGCGAGGTCCGAGCGGGGACCCACTCCGTGGGCACGTTCGTGATCAGGTTGCCGAACCGGTCCGCGTGCAGAACCTCCCCGCGCGCCCCGTCCTCGGTCCGCTCGGGCTCCGGCAGCGCGAGATGGTGCGGTTGGACGAGCGGCCCGAGCCGGCGCGGGTGCGCGCCCGCGGCGAGGCGCGCGGCGGCCGGCGCGAACACGTCCCGTCCGTCGAAGGTCGTCCCGACCCGCGGTCGGCCCAGTCGCCCGGGGTCGATTCGGTAGGCGTCCCCGCCCCCGAGCGCCTCGGCGAGCGGGATCAGGACGCCGTTGTCGGGGCCGACCAGGCGCGAGCCGTCGCGCGTCGCCACGGCGATCGGGGCCCGACGCCCGCCGACCCCGGGGTCGACCACCACCACGTGGACCGTGCGCGAGGGGAACCCGCGGGCCATCGCGCGCACGAGGAAGGCGGCCTCGCGGATCGCGTGCGGGCGGAGGTCGTGGGCCAGGTCGACGATCCCGCCGGGCGGGAGGTCGTGCGCCAGCACCGCCTTCATCTGCGCGGCGTACGCCGAGCCGACGTCGGTCGTCAGCGTGACCAAGCGATCCCGCCGCATCGAGGTCCGCCCCCGCCGGGGGTCCCGGTCGGCCGCCCTACGACTTCATGATCGCGACCAGGAAGATCCCGACCGCGACCAGGGCGCCGATGACCGCCGCGATGATCACCAGGAACGAATTCCACAGGAGCGCGCCCAGGTGGCCCGAGGAGCCGCCGTTGAACGAGC
>JASHWL010000052.1 GCA_030044105.1 Thermoplasmata archaeon | reverse complement strand
CTCGCCACCCCGGACGAGTACCTCCGCGACATCCTCGACGCCGCCTCCGGCGAGCGCGTGGGCGAGGTGTGGTACTCGCACCGGAGCGAGGACGGCCCGAAGCAGATCTGGATCTTCTGGCTCGGGATCGATCCCGCGCATCGGCGGCACGGGTACGCCGAGGCCGCCCTCGCGGCCGTCGAGGGCGAGGCGCGACGGCTCGGGAGCGACCGGGTCGGGCTCCACGTGTTCGCGGCCAACACCGGCGCCCGGGCGCTCTACGAGAAGGTCGGGTTCGTGACCACGAATCTCGTCATGTGGAAGGATGCTCGGCGGTAGCCCGAGCGCAGCCTCGTAGGCCCGGAGCCCCCTCCGCGCGGCAGGGCCGACCTCGAACGCGAACTCCTGCCGATCGCCCGGTGACCTCGAAGCGGCGCCAGCCGGCCGTCCGAGGCTCTATCAGGCCGGGGCGCGTCGCCCCGGACGGGCCCGGGCCGCGAGGTCGGGACCCCGGAGCGGATCCCCACGAAAGGCGCGTCGTTCCGTGTGCGCCCGGGCGCGCGCGTCCGGCTCGACCGGTGCGACCCGGACGACACGAGCGCGGTCCACGGTTCGAAGCGGCGGGCGGAGGGCGAGTGCGACCGGCTCGCCGGCCGGCTGAAGCACCTGCAGGAGCTCCTCTACGCCGACCACCGGCGCTCGATCCTGATCGTCCTGACCGCGATCGATGCGGGCGGGAAGGACGGCACCATCCAGCACGTGTTCGAGGGCGTGAACCCGCAGGGGGTCTCCGTCGCGCACTTCCGGGTCCCTACGGCCGACGAGGCCGCCCACGACTTCCTCTGGCGGATCCACCCCCACACCCCCGGCAAGGGCGAGATCGCGATCTTCAACCGGAGCCACTACGAGGACGTGTTCGTCCCCCGCGTGGAGCGGCTCGTGCCGCGCCACGTCTGGCACCACCGCTACCGCATGATCAACGAGTTCGAGCGGACGCTCGTCCTCGAGGGGACGACCGTGCTGAAGTTCTTCCTGCACATCAGCGAGGACGAGCAGAAGGCGCGGCTGCGCGAGCGGCTGAACGACCCGACCAAGCACTGGAAGTTCAGCGCCGCCGATGTGCCCACCCGACGCCTGTGGCCGGAGTACCAGGCGGCGTTCGAGGAGATGCTCCCCCGGACGAGCACGCGCTGGGCCCCGTGGTACCTCGTGCCGGCGAACAAGAAATGGTTCCGCGACTGGGTCGTCTCGACGGTCCTGGTCGAGACCCTCGAAGCGATGGACCTCCGCTGGCCACCGCTCCCGGCGGCGTGGAAGGGCGTGGAGATCCGATGAGGTCCCGCGGCCCGACCGACCCCGCACGGACGTCCCCGTGACCGGCGCCGCGGACCCGCCCGCGCCCCGCGAGCTGCCGCCGCCGCGCGTCCGCGGACCGTTCCGATGGGCCGCGTACGCGCTCGCGGTCACCGCGTTCGGCGCGGGCGTACCGACGCCGCTGTACGCCCTGTACGAGGCCAAGTTCAGCTTCGGCGAGGTCGATGTCGGCCTCGTGTTCGCGGCCTACACGATCGGGGTCATCGCCACCTCATTCCTCATCGCGCCGCGTTCCGACGTGCTGGGCTGCCGGCCGGTCCTGATGATGGGCATGGTGCTCACCGCCGCGAGCGGGGCCGTGTTCCTCGTCGCCAACGGCGTCCTCGTGCTCGCGCTCGCGCGCGTCGTCTCGGGGCTCGCGGTCGGTGCGACGACGAGCACCGCGACCTCCGCGATGGCGCGCCTCGAGCCGAACGGCGACCAGCATCACGTCGCCCGCGTCTCGGTCGGCGCGAACTTCGGGGGCGTCGCCTGCGGGGTGCTCGCCAGCGGGCTGCTCGCCCAGTTCGCGCCGTTCCCGACGGTCCTGCCGTTCCTCGTCCTGATCGCGCTCAGCGTCGTGGGACTCTGGGCCGCGCGCGCCCTGCCGGCGACGTTCGTCGCGAGCCCGTCGCCGCGCCGGCTCGAACCCGAGCCGATCCGGATCCCGTCCTCGATCCGGAGCCCGTTCGGGATCGCGTGCCTAGCCCTCGCCTCCTGCTACTCGATCTACGGGTTCTTCGGCGCGCTGGCGCCGACGTTCGTGCGCGTCGAGCTGGGCTACGGCGGAGCGGCCGCGACCGGGCTGGTGGTCGCGACCATGTTCGGGAGCGCCGCCATCGCGCAGCTGTTCCTCGCCGAGGTCCGGGACCGGAGGGCTCTCCTCCTCGGCTTCCCGTTCCTGGTGGTCGCGCTCTCGGTGTTCGCGCTCGCGATCCTGGTCGCGTCCCTGCCGCTGCTCGTCCTCGCGGCGGTGCTGCTCGGCGCGGCGATCGGCTGCGCCTACATGGGGAGTGTGACCCTGATCGACCGGGTCGCTCCGGACCGCTGGCGCGGGGAGATCCTTGCCGGCTTCTACCTGAGCGGCTACCTCGCGCTCGCCGTCCCCACCATCGGGGTCGCCTTCGCCGGCGAGGCGATCGGCCTCGGCCTCGCGGCCGCCGCGTTCGGGATCACGCTGGTCGGCTTCGCCCTGCTCGGCCTCGTCTGGACCGCGCGGACGCCCACGCCGCCCGGCGGGGAAGGTCGCCCGCGCGCCGCGGCGTGACCCCGGGCCGCTCCCTCACACCGGCTTCTCGAAGTGGAGGAACACGTCGTCCCGGACCCAGCCCTCGGCGGCGTAGAGGCGCTGCGCCGGGTTGTCCTTCGCGGTCTCGAGGGCGACGAAGGCGGCCCCGGACTCGCGCGCGAACTCCGAGGCGCGACGCAGGAGCCGGGCGCCGACGCCCCGCGCGCGGTGCTCGGGCACGACGTAGAGGTCGTTCAGGATCCACCCGCGCTTCAGGCGTTCGGAGGAGAACACCGGGTAGAGCAGCGTGAACCCGATCGCCGTTCCGCCCGCCTCCGCGAGGAAGACCACCGCCTCCTCCGCGGCGAGCCGGTCCCCGAGGAACCGCCGTTCCGCCGCCGGATCCGCCCGCTGGCGGTAGAACTCCCGGTAGGCCCCGAACAGCGGCACGATGCGATCGACGTCGGCGGGCGACGCCCGGCGGATCGCGAGGGGCTCCGGCGCTCCGGGGCTCATCCGTGCCCGCCCAGCTCCGCCCCGCCCGTGGAGGCGCCGCCGTCGACGGTGAGGAGCGCGCCCGTCACCCAGCGGCTCTCGTCCGAGAGGAAGTAGCGGATCGCCCGGGCGATCTCCCACGGGCTCGTCGCCAACCGGTCGGTGAGCGGCACTGCCCCCTGCGCCTCGGACGGGTCCCGTCCCTCGGCGTGCCCCGCAATGGAGCCCGGCAGCACGGCATTGAACCGGACCCCGAACGGCCGGTAGTCGCGGGCGAGCTTCGGCACGAGGTCGACGAGGCCCCCCTTCGCGGCGCAGTACGACGCGCTGCCGGCCCAGCGGACCGCGAGCGCGGCCGAGATGAGCACGACGCTGCCGTGGGAGCGCTCGACCATGCCGGGCAACACGGCGTGCCCCAGCTGGTAGACCGCGTCGAGATTGTCGCGGATCCCGCTGGACCAGTCCGTCGGCGACATCCGGTGCAGCAGCGTCTCGCCGGGGACCCAGTGGCCCACGTGGATGGAGAGCGCGTCGATCGGTCCCACCTCCGACTCCACGGCGCGGACCACGCGTTCCGTCTCCTTCGCGTCGGTGACGTCCGCGACGCGTCCCTCGGCGGTGCCCCCGCGCCCGCGGGCGCGCTCGACCGCGGCCGCGAAGCCGTCCGTCTTCCGCGCGACGGCGACCACGCGGGCGCCCTCGGACGCGAGCAGCTCCACCGTCGCGGTCCCGAGCCCGCTCCCGACCCCGGCGACGAGGACGACCTTCCCGCTCAGCGACCCGGCCATGGGCGCCGGACGGCCTTCCCGTTCATCCCTCTGTCGCCGGGGGTACCGCTCCGGGTCAAGTACGGAGCGGGGCTCCGCCGGCCATGCCGCCGGACGCCGCCGATGCCGAGCTGAGCCAGGTCGAGCGGTTCGAATTCCAGGCCCGCTTCCCGGGAGCGCCGTACGCCGGCTTCGAGGTCGACGAGCCGGCCCCTACTGGCCACGACACCGGGCCGGGCCCCGTGCGGACGCTCGCCCTCGCCGTCGGCCACTGCATGAGCTCGACGCTCGTCAGCACCTGCGAGCGCGCGCACGTGCCGATCCGGCCGGTCCGCACTACCGTGCGGGCCACGGTCGGACGGAACGATCGCGGGCGCCTGCGCGTGACGAACCTCGAGATCGAGATCGCGACCGCGCCGGTGGACGAGGCCGATCGGGCCCGCTTCGACCACTGCGTCGAGATCTTTCCCGACTTCTGCACGGTCTCGGGCGCGGTACGGGCCGGGATCCCGATCGCGCACCGGGTCGCGCCGCCCTAGGAGGAGCGCCCCGCGCCGCCCCCGGCGGCCGCGATCAGCAGCGCGTCGAGCAGCCCGACCGGCGGGCAGCCGGAGCCCAGGAGCGCGTCGTGGAACGCGCGCAGGCTCCCGTGGAACTGGCGGTCGAGCAGCCGACGCCGGGCATCGAGGATCGCGAGCTTCCCCAGCGTGTAGCAGAAGTACTCGGGGTTGAACGTCCCGCGGATCGCCTCGCGCTCCGCCGGCAGCCGCTCGAAGTGCGCCTCGTGCTGGAACAGCTGCGTCGCCGCCTCCAGCGTCATCCCCTGCGTGTGCAGCCCGATCGACGCGAGCAACCGGCAGTCGCGCAGGAGCGCGTCGTGGATCTCCGCGACCTCCGCGTCGACGCTCCCGCGCCCGAGCCCCTGCTCGATCGCGAGCTGCTCGGTGTAGTGGGCCCAGCCCTCGACGAACGACGGCGAGAGGTAGACCTTCCGGGCGAGGCTCCCGCCGGAGCGGTGGAAGTGCAGGAACTGCAGGTAGTGGCCGGGGTAGACCTCGTGCACCGTGATGTTCCGGAGGAGCGCCCGGTTGAACGACCGCAACCACTCCTCGGCCTGCGTCGGGGTCCACTTCGGGTCGACCGGCGTCACGTAGTAGATCCCGTCCGTGGGGCCGGTGTCGAACGGCCCGGGCGGGTTCATGCTCGCGGTCGAGAGGGCCCGGCCCCAGATCGGGGTCTCCTCGACGCGGCAGATCGCGGGCTCCGGGATCGTCGCGAGGTCGTGGTCCGCGACGAACCGCTTCGTCTCCTCGACGAACTGGCGGGCCACGGGGAGGACGTCGGGCGCGGCCGGATGGTCCTGACTGATGCGGTCGAGCATGGCCGGGATGGTCGTGCGCTCCTGGGCCGCGATCTCGTTGAGCCGCGCCTGGTTCCGGGCGAGGTCCGCCGCGCCCGCGGCGCGGAGCTCCTCGATCGGGGCCTCGATCCCCTCGCGCACCCACAGGAGCCGCTGGTAGCGGTGCGCCCCCAGCGCGAACTCGGGCGTGGACCTCGGCAGGCAGTCGTTGCGAAGCCACGCCAGGAACGCGACGACCGCGGACTCCGCGGGGGCGCGCGCGGCGGCGACGCGCCCGCCGAGACCGGCGCGCGTCGCGAACTCCTCGGCCTCCCCGAAGTGCGTCGGGAGGCCCCCGCCGATCGCGAGCGAGAGGTCGACGAACGGCTTCGGCAGTGGCCCGTGGAGCCGGCGCCGGCCCTCCTCGAGGATCCGGGGGACCGCGCCGAGGGTCGCGACGATCGCCTCGACCCGCTGGGCCGCCGGGGCGTAGTCGCGCACCAGGTACGAGGTGAGCGAGGCGACGCCGAGGTACGTCATCGGGTTCCGGTCGTAGTCGTGGGCCTCGCGCAGATCGAACAGGGGACTCTCGAGCAGCAGCTGCAGCAGCAGCCGGTCCACGGCGCGATCGGCCGAGAGGTCCGCGTCGGCAAAGCGATGGAGCCGGACCAGCAGCGCGTCCGCCGCCGTGGCCCATCCTTCGGTCGCGCCGCTGCTCAGGTCCGGGACCTTCCCATCGTACTCGTGCAGGCCGAGGCCGACCGCGTACGAGGGTTGCAGTCGGAACAGGTGGTCGATGATCTCTTGCTCGAGCGCGCCGAACTCGGACGGGTCACGTGGCTCGGGTACCATTAGAATCGCCGTCGGGAACAGGAGGGGCTCAAAACGTAGTTGCTCGAGTCGACGCGGGCGGCGCGCGACCGCGGCGAGCGATGGGTCCGTATCGCACAACGCGTCCGCGCGACCCGCGGCGGCCTCCGGGACGCGCGATTCACTCGACCCACTTCATCCCGCACTTCTCGCAGGATCCCTCGTGGAGCTCCGAGCCGCACACGAAGCAGTACGAGCTGGGATGGGGCTGGATCGGGGCGGGACCCTGGGGCACGGGGGCCGGATCCGGGAGCGGTGGGGGAGGTCGGGGGGCGGTGGGCGTCGGCGGAGCCGGCTCTGGCGCGACCGCCGGCGCGGGCGTCGAAGGCGGGCTCGCCCCGCCGGCCGGACCGGCCGGGGGTTGGGGGCTGGGCGGGACCGGGGCGGAGCTCCCCGGCGCGGCCGCGGGGGCAGCGGTCGGGCGAGACGGAGCGGGAGCGCCCTTCGGGGCCGGCGCGGAGGCCGGCGACTTCTTGGGCGGCTCCTCCTCGCGCTTCCTCCGGCGAAAGAACGACATACGACCGTGACGACCCGGCGACGGAAGATAGGGCTGTCGGCGCAGTCGAGCGCACCGTTTTCCGCCGCAGCGGATACGGAGCCCCCGTGCCGACGACCCCCAGCGAGCGGCTGAAGGCCGCCGGGATCGAGCTCCCACCTCCTCCGGCCCCCGCGGGCGCCTACAGCCCCGTCGTGGTGCACGACCGGCTCGGGTTCGTCTCGGGGCAGATCGTGCTGGAGGCCGGCGCGGTCGCTCGACCCGGGCTCGTGGACCGGGACGTGCCGGTCGACGCGGCGAAGGAGCTCGCGCGCCGCGCCACATTGCAGGCCCTGAGCGCGATCCAGGCGGCCCTCGGCTCGATGGACCGGGTCCGACGCTTCTACCGGGTCGCGGTCTACGTCGCGACCTCGCCGGGCTTCGAGAAGCCGCACGAGGTCGCCAACGGCGCGACCGAGCTCCTGATCGAGCTCTTCGGGAACGACGGACGGCCGGCCCGGATCGCGGTCGGAGTCCACAGCCTTCCCCTGAACGCTCCGGTCGAGGTCGAGTACTGCTTCGCGACGTGGTAGGGGTCGCGATGGAGCCCGCCGCGTGGCCCGGGGTGTTCCGGGAGGGCCGGGACCTCTTCACGCGGAACGCCCGGCCCGGCGAGAGCGTCTACGGGGAACGCCGGGTCGCCCGGGACGGCGTCGAGTACCGCCTCTGGGATCCGTTCCGGTCGAAGCTCGCCGCGCTGTTCGCCCGGGGCACGGCCCCGGCGCTGCCCCCGCGCGTCGAGCGGGTCCTGTACCTCGGGGCGGCGCACGGGACCACGGCGAGCCACCTCGCGGACGTGTGGCCGGAGGCCGCGCTCTTCGTCGTGGAGAAGAGCCCGACCTCGTTCGCTCCGCTGCTGGCGCTCGCGCGGCGCCGCACGAACCTCTACCCGCTGCTCGCGGACGCCCAGCTCCCCGAGCGCTACCGGGCGGACGTCGGGCTCGCCGAGGTCCTCTACCAGGACGTCGCCCAGCGCGGGCAGGCGGCGATCTTCGCGGAGAACGCACGGGCGTGCCTCGCGCCGGACGGGCTCGGGATCCTCATGCTCAAGATCCGCTCGGTGACCCAGCGGCTGCCGGCCGCCCAGGTGGTCCGGGAGGCCCGCCGGGAGCTGGAAGCGGCCGGGCTCCGGGTCCGGACCGAGACGCCGCTCGCCCCCTTCTCGCGCGAGCACGCCGCCCTCGTGACCGGTGGCCCGCCCGCATCTTCCAGCGACCGTTGATCCGACCCGCAGGAAATACCGCGCCCGAGTCCCCGGGCCCGGTGGGGTTGCGTGGTCGCGGCCGGCTGGATCGTGGGCCTTCTCCTGATCGCGGTGGCCGCGGGCGCCCTGCCGGCGCCGGCCTTCCTCGGCGCGGTCCCGCTCGCCGCGGCCCTGCCGCGGAGCGACACTGCCTCCCCCGTGTCGGCGCCGGTCCTGTCGCTCGATCCCGCGTCCTGGGAGATGCCGACCGGAAACGCCACCTCGATCGCGGCGACCTGGGGCGACGTACCGCCCGGATGCGCGCTGGCTCCCCAATGGTATCGATGGGCGATCGCGACCGCCTCGCCCTCGGGCTTCCTCAACCGGAGCTCGGGACCGGACGTGCAGTTCGAGAGCGATGGGGCGTCCCCGGGAGCCTCGATGCTCCGAGCGGACGCGGCGGCGGTCCTCCGATGCGGGCTCTCGCAGTCGCTCGTGGAGGCCGTCGCGTTCTCGAACGTGACCGTGGTGGCGTCGCTCTCGATCGTCGACCTGGAGCTGCTACCGGCGCCCCTGCTCCCGTCCGAGCCGGCCGAGCTCTCCGGGGCCGTCCTCGGGGGGACCCCCCCGTACAGCGTGTGGATCAACTGGACGGACGGGTCGGGGACCCGCCTCGCGCTCGCCGCGCCCGGGAACTTCTCGGCCTCCCATGCCTTCCGGGCGGGCATCTACGATCCGGCCGCGACCGTCACGGACGCGAGCGGTCTCGTGGCCCGGGCCGCGGTCCCCGAGTCCGTCGAGGTCAGCAACGGCACTGCGGTCGCCATCTTCCCGGTCCGCACCCGCGTCGACGTCGGCGACCCGCTCGCGTGGAACGCGACCATCGTCGGGACGAGGACGCCATGGCTCTCGTTCTCCATGTGCGACGGCCTGATCGTGCTCCCCGCGACGCGCGGAGCGGCCGCGACCTCGGGGAACTGCACCTTCCCTGCGCCGGGGCCGGCGACGATCTCGGTGGAGGTCGATGGGGCCCCGCCCGAGAGTTTCCCGACCGCCACGGCGGCGATCTCGGTGGTGCCGGATCCGAACGTCTCGCTGGAGCTCCCGGAGGCGCCGCTCGAGGTCGGCGTCGCGTCGGACCTGGTCGTCGCGATCACGGGGGGCGTCCCTCCGTTCTCGCTCGGGGCCGCGGGCCCGGCGCTCGGGGGACCGACCGTGATCCCCGTCCTCGGGGACGGAACGATCGCGATCCCCCTCGATCCCGACGTCGCCGGCACGCTGCCGTTCACGCTCGAGGTCACCGACGCCGCGGGGGTCGAGAGCCCGCTGTGGGTGGGCACGCTCGCGGTCGAGCCCGCGCTGGCCGCGGCCGTCGCGTTCGACCGGACGTCCAACGCATCCGGCGCGTCCCTCGACGCGATCGGGAGCGTCACCGCCGGACCGTCTCCCTTCACCTGGGTGATCGTGCCCTCCGAGGTCCCGGCGAACGGTTCGGCCGGGAACGGGTCCCTCGCGGCGGACGGCTCGTTCGGGTGGACGGGATTCTACCGCACGGAGGCGGCCGTCGTCGTCGACGTGATCATCCTGGACGCGGCCGGAGCGATCGCGACGGCCAACGGCACGCTTCCGACCGTGCCTCCGCTCACCGTCGCGGGGGGATTCGACGCGAATACGTCGGGCCCGCCCGGTTCGGTCCAGCTGGCGCTCGTCCTCTCGGGTGGCCTGCCGCCGTTCAACATCTCGGTCACGGCGAGCACCGGCGCCTCGTGGAACTTCTCCGTGGACGCGGACGGGCCGGCGGCGTGGGAGCTGCGGGTCCCCGACGCCGGCACGATCTCCCTCTCCGCCGTGGTCCGGGACGCGATCGGGGCGACGGGCGAAGCGAACGGCTCCGTCCTCGTGGCGATGCCGGCCGCGGCGCCGGCGCCTTCCCCGAGCTCCCCGATCGTGCCGCTGCTCGGCGGGCTCCTCATGATCGGGCTGCTCGCCGGGGCCGCGCTCGCCTGGCGTCGCCGGCGCCGTCGGGCGCCGGAGCGTCCGGCGATCGACCCGGTCGCCGTGCTCCGGGGGATCATCGCGCCCGCCGACGGGGCGGATCGCGCCACGGTGGAGCTGCTCGCCGAGGAAGCGGGCGTTCCCCTGCTGGAGGCGCGGGCGAGCCTCGACCGGCTGGTCCGCGAAGGGACCGTACGCTCGGAGGTCGATGCCGACGGAACGGAGGTGCTGGCATGGGAGCTCGACGCGCACCGCTGACCGCCCGACTCCATCGGGCCCTCGCGACCGGCCTCGTCCTCGGGATCCTCGGGGGGCTCCCGCTCGCCGGAATCCTCGGTCCCGCGCGCGGGGTCCCGTCCCCGACGGACCCGGGACTGGAGGATCTCCGCGCCCAGACGAACAACTCGGCCGTGGCGAACTTCTCCGCCGCGATCACGCGGCTGGTCGAGCTGGTCGGCGTGGCGGGCAGCGGTCTCCTCGCCCTGGTCTGGGCGCGGGTCGCGCTGAGCTGGTTCTCCCACGACGTCACGAAGAAGGTCCAGGCGAAGGACCGGGCGCGCGACGCGCTGATCGGCACGCTGCTGTTCGTCGCCGCGCTCTC
>JASHWL010000051.1 GCA_030044105.1 Thermoplasmata archaeon | reverse complement strand
CAGCGCGTCGCGCTCGCCCGAGCGATCGTGCGGAACCCCGCCCTGTTCCTGCTCGACGAGCCGCTCAGCAACCTCGACGCCCGGGTCCGGTTCTCCGCGCGCACCGAGCTCAAGAAGATCCAGAAGGACCTCGGGAAGACGTTCCTGTTCGTCACGCACGACCAGAAGGAGGCCGAGGTGCTCGGCGACCGCGTCGGCGTCATCCACCATGGGCGGTTCGAGCAGGTCGGTCCGTTCAACGACCTCTACGACCGCCCCGCGACCCGCTGGATCGGCGACTTCGTCGGGGACGTGCCGATGAACTACCTGCCGGCCCAGGAGGGCGGCTCCCCCGGCGAGCTGGGCTTCCGGCCGGAGTGGGCCCAGGTCACGCCCGACGGCGCCCAGAGCGCGACCGTGCAGGCGTCGGAGCGGGTCGGGGACTTCGCGTTCCTGCTCTGCCGGATGGCGAACGGGTTCCGCATCTACCTCCGGGCGATGCGCACGGTCCCGGTCGGTTCGGAGGTCCGGTTCCAGGTCGACCGGCACGTGTTCTTCCGGGAGGACCAGATGCCCACGTCCCCGCCCCCCGAGGACGAGTTCGGCGACAACTCCTCGATGGCCGCCCCGCGGCCCTGACCGGCGTCAGGCCGAGCCGGCGCGCTCGCGCCGGGTGAGGAAGAGCGTCCACGAGAAGCCCCGGGGCGCGAGGCGGAACCGGAAGGTGCGGCCCGTGACCGTCGAGGCCTGGCCCCGGACGAGCTCCACGGGCGAGGCCCACAGCGAGCCGGGGAGCTCGAGCTCCCCGGTCGCGGGGTCCGTGCCGAAGTTGTAGAGGCACAGGATCTGGTACTCCGCGCCGGCGCGCCAGAAGCCGAGCACGGGCCGGTCCCCGACCTCGACGCCCTCGAACCGGTCGGAGCTGAACACGGTCGCGTGCGCCGCGCGGACCCTCAGGATCGTCCGCATCCGGGAGAGCAGCGAGTTCGCCTGGGCCTCCTCGTCCGTCACGTTCCGACGGGCGGGGGCGAAGGCGGGCTCGACCACCAGCGGTCGGGTGAGGACCGACGGGGCCGCGCGGGAGAAGCCGGCGGACGGCGCGTTCTCCCACTGCATCGGCGTCCGGACCGCGTCGCGGTCGGGGAGATCGACCCGGTCCCCCATCCCGATCTCGTCCCCGTAGTAGAGGAACGGCGCGCCCGGGAGGGCGAGGATGAGGCTCGTGAGCATGAGCACCGACTGGTCGTCGCCCCCGAGCAGCGGCGCGAGGCGGCGGCGGACGCCGTTGTGGATCCGCGCGTCGGCGGGCAGCGACATCTCGCGGAAGAAGATCGCCCGCTCGCTCTCGCTCATGCGCTCGAGGGAGAGCTCGTCGTGGTTCCGGAGGAAGTACGCCCACCCGCAGTCCGACGGGATCCCCGGCAGCGTCGCGCGCAGGACGTCCAGGATCCGGCGCGGGTTCCGCTCGGCGAAGCCGAGGAACAGGTTCGGCATGAGCGGGAACTCCATCACCATCTGGAACTCGTGGGACCGGTCGAAGTACGCGACGGTCTCCGCGATCGTCCCGTTCGCCTCCGAGACGATCACCGTCCCGGGGAACTCGGCATCCATCATCGCCCGGAGGTCCTGGAAGAACTGGTGGACCTCGGGCAGGTGGGCGCAGGTCGTGCCCTCGCGCTTGTAGAGGTAGGGGACGGCGTCGCAGCGGAAGCCGTCGAGCCCGTGCCCCAGCCAGAACCGTGCGAAGTTCAGGACCTCCGCGCGGACCGCGCTCGTGTCGTAGTTGAGGTCGGGCTGGAAGTGGAAGAAGCGGTGGAAGTAGTACTGGCCCGCCACCTCGTCCCAGGTCCAGTTGGACTTCTCGTAGTCCGGGAAGATCAGCCGCGCCCCGGAGAACTCCGTGCCGGTGTCCGACCAGAGGAACCACGTGCGCTTCGGCGAGTCCCGGCTCTTCCGGGCCTCCTGGAACCAGGGGTGCTCGTCGGAGACGTGGTTGGCGACCAGATCCCCGATGATCCGGAGCCCCCTCCCGTGGGCGGCCTCGACCAGGCGGTCGAGGTCGTCGAGCGTGCCGAGCCGCGGGTCGACCGTGAAGTGGTCGGAGATGTCGTAGCCGTCGTCCCGCCACGGGGACTTGAAGAACGGCAGCAGCCAGATCGCACCGACCCCGAGGTCGACGAGGTAGTCGAGCTTCTGGAGCACGCCGGGAAGATCGCCGATCCCGTCCCCGTTGCTGTCGTAGAAGGTCCGCACCGGGAGCTCGTAGAAGACGACGGAGCGGAACCACTCCGGCGCTCGGAGGTCGGACTCGGTCGCAGGCATGCGGGAACGGAGATGCTTGGGTTCGGGGGCTTGTAAACGGTTCGCTCGATGGGCTCACGCCGCCGCCGGTGCCGCGCTGGCGATCGCCCCGACCTGGTCGAACAGGGTCGACGCGGCATCGGTGTCCCGCGAAGCGGGGTCCCCGGCGTGCACGACCCGGTCCGAGAAGTACTCCCCGGTGACGGCGGCGACCGACGGGTCGGTCGCGACGAACACCGGGGTGTCCGCCCCTCGGGCGAGGCTACGCCCGAAGAGACGACCCACGATGCGGACCGTGAAGGCGAAGCCCCCGCCGTTGTTCTGACCGAACCCGCTGGCGACGAAACCGGGGTGCACCGCGTTCACGGTGACCCCGCTACCGGCGAAGCGACGGGCGAACTCCCGGGTGAGCAGGATGAGCTCGAGCTTGCTCGTGCCGTAGACGGCGTAGCCGGAGTAGTGCTGCTGCGACTGGAGGTCCGCGAAGTTGATCCGGTGCCGGTAGTGCGCGGCCGACGCGACGTTGACCACGCGGGCCGGGGCGCTCGCGCGGAGACGATCCGCGAGGAGCTCGGTCAGGAGGAACGGGGCGAGCACGTTCAGCGCGAAGGTGCGCTCGAGCCCGTCGGCCGTCACCTCGCGGTGGCGGAAGATCGCGCCGGCGTTGTTCACGAGGAGCGAGACGCGGGGGTACCGGCCGAGGATCTCGTCCGCGAGCTTGCGGACCTCGGCCGGACGGGAGAGGTCGGCGACGCCGATCGACTCGACCCGGGCGTTGCCCGTGAGGCGCGCGATCTCCTTCGCCACGGCGTCCGCCCGATCCGCCCCGCGGCCCACCACGACCACGGCCCGGCCGCGTGCCGCCAGTTCCCGGGCGATCTCCTGTCCGAGGCCCGACGTCGCGCCGGTGACGATCGCGACGCCCGGATCCTGCGGGGGCGCGGCCGGGGCTGCTTCGGCCCCCGTGGTCGGCGTCGCCATGGCTTCTGCGGGTCCCACGACCTCCGGGGCTGATATAGTCAGGTCCAATCGCCGGAAAGCACGGCGGCCGCTCGTCCGGCCGGGGGCTCTGGGCGCCGCTCAGGTGAGCCGGTATTCACGGCGTCGCGAGTCGTGGAGCGAGACCGATTCCCGGACCAGGCCCTGTTGCCGCAGCGACTCGAGCGCGCTCTGGACCGTTCGACGGGGAAGTCGCGACATCTGGCTGAGCTGGGTCTGGTCCAGGCCCCGGTAGGTCTCCAGCAGGAAGAAGAGGAACTTCGCGGCCGGGGGGCCCTTCACGACCTTGCCCGTCCGGATCGTGCCCAGGGTTTCGCTCCGCAGCCCCAGCCGCTCCGACGCCAGGGGAGCGACCGACCGGAGGGCGACGTTGCCGAGGTTGACATCGGAGCCGAGCTCCTGCAGCAGCTGGACCTGCTGGTTCTCCATCGGCGCCTCGAAGATCAGCTCGTCCTTCGGGTGCTCGGAGAGGATCGACCGGACCCAGTCCCACTTGATCGCGCCGTCGCTGTCGAAGATCCCGACCCCGCGACCGGACTCCCGGCTCTCGATGATCACCTTGCGCGGCCCGAGGGACAGCGCGTGCGCGATCTGGGCGATCGTCTCCTTGAGCGAGAGCTGGTAATGCGTGTCCTTCTTCCCGACCTCGATGTAGAAGTCGAGGCTGCGTTCCTTCGCCGCGCGCGCGAGCCGCTCGATCTGGTGGGGCGCGAGCTCGATGACGCCGCTCGAGATCTCGACCAGGTCGAACCCGAGCTCCCGGGCTTCGTCCATGAATTGGGGCGCGCGGTCGTGGGTGACCGCGTACTCGAGGAGCGTCCCCCCCGTGGACACTTCGATGGATTGCTGGTGGAACGTCGCGATCCGCTCGCGCACCTTCTCGCGGGGAAGGAGCAGAGGGAGACCCCAGCCCATCTTCGCGACGTCGAGGTACGGCGCCAGATACTCCAGCTCCACGGCGTGGACTGGAACGAGGCGATCGAGCACGTGGGTGATGCCCGTCGCGCGCGGACGCTTCGCCGCCGGGACCGCGCTCGGGAAGAAGCTCGATTTCGCTCGGCTGGATGCGGGAGTTGCCATGATTGCCTCTCCGAAGTGCGCAGGATGTGCGCTTCGTTGGAACGTTCCTATGTAAAAGCTTCGCGCCGGGGCGCATCCGCGGCACCGGAACGCGACCCGGGGGCCTGAAAACGGTCGATCTCGGCCCGAGCGACCCCAGATTCGCGGTTGCGGGACGGATACCGATACACCGGGCTTCCGGAGCCGTTCCCTGTCGGCGGTCGAGGCCCGCGATCGAGCGAGTTCGACACGCTTAAGCCTCCGGGGTCTCGTGGCCATCCCCACGGATGCGCATGGCCACGTTGTACGCCGGTCGGCGGGCTGAACGAGCGCAGTTTCCGCCGAGCCGGTGGATGCTCCTGGGGCTGCTGCTGGCCGCCGTCGTGATCTCGAGCGAGTTCGCCGCCGTCCTCGTCGAGCCCCACGCCGCCCCGGCTTCGCCGACCCCATCGTATGCGAGCGTGTCGATCTCGTCCGCGGCGAGCCACCCGCCGCCCTATCGGCTCCGCATCTCGGAGACCGGGCTCGCGACGGGTACGACCTGGTACGCTATCCTGAATGCGACTCGGAAGCACACCACGGCCCAGCTGATCACGTTTGAGAACCTGACGAACGGCACCTACGCCTTCCTGATCGAGAACGTCACGGGCTACACCGCGGTCCCGAGCAACGGTACCGTCACGGTGGCCGGATCGAACGCGACCCTTCCGATCCTATTCCTGGCCGACAACCCCGGCGGCGGCTCTCTCCGCCCGTGGGAGTACTTCGCGGGGGGCGTGATCATCCTCGTCATCATCCTCGCGATCGTGATCGTCCTGCTGCACCGCCGGTCCCGGCAGACCCGACAGCCTCCGACGCCGTACGAGGTTCCCGGGTCGACTCCTCCGGGCGCGGACCCGGCCGCTCCTCCAGGCACGGACCCGACCGCTCCTCCGGGCGAGGAGCCTCCGGCTCCGGCCGAAGCGGAGTCCCCGCCGCCCCCGGAGTGAGCCGGCGCGCGGGACTCAAACCACCCTGCATCGGGGCCATTCCAGGTTCGGTGGCGGCGCGCCTCCGGGCGAACGGCTATGTAGTATGCATATGAACACACATACCTATGCCGAGCCGAAACATCGCCGTGCAGCGGGAGGTCTATGAGGCGCTCAAGAAGGAGAAGCGAGCCGGCGAGAGCTTCACCGGACTGTTCGTCCGGCTACTGAATCAGCGGGGCACGATCGAAGAGGTGCGGGGAACCTGGGGCGAGGGGGGAGCCGAGGATCTCCGCCGCCTGGCTCGCATCCGAAAGTTCGCCGAGGGGAGCAGCCGATGAAGGGCCTGGACACGCCGGTACTCCTCGAGATTCTTCACGGTAGCCCGTCCGCGAAGAGGCTCCTGAAGACCCTGCGGGGAGAGGAGCTCGCGACCTCCGAGCTGAACCTGTTCGAACTCTCTCTGCTGGCCGGCCAGGCCGGAAGAGCGTCTCGCGCCTCCCGGCTCCGATCCCTGACGAACCTCCGGCGAAGGATCTCGGTGATCTCGGTCGGTCCGGATGCGGTCGAAGCCGCCGCTCACCTCGGCGGCGGGCGGAGCCCGGGGACAGGGTACGCGCTCCTCGTCTGGGG
>JASHWL010000050.1 GCA_030044105.1 Thermoplasmata archaeon | reverse complement strand
CGCCTCTGGTCGGCCCGCGTCATCGCGCGGTTCGGCTCCTCGCTCGGCTACGTGGCGCTGCTCTGGATCACCTTCGCCGAGACCGGCTCGGCCCTGGCGGTCGCCTACGTCGGGGTCGCGAGCTTCGTCCCGACGGTGGCGGTCGGCGTGTTCAGCGGGGCCCTGGTCGACCGCTTCGAGCGCCGCCGCGTGGTGGTGCTCTCCAACCTCGGTCGCGGCGTCGCGATGGGCGCCCTCGTCCTCGCGCTCTACGTCGCGGGGTTCCATCTCGCGTTCGTGATCGTCGCGTCGCTGGTGTTCTCGGCCTGCGCGACGTTCTTCGCGCCGGGGAGCCAGGCCCTGCTCCCCGAAATCGTCGCCCGGGAGTCGCTCGAGAGCGCGAACGGGCTGTTCGAGTCGACCGAGTCGATCGCCGGCATCGCCGGCAGCGGCGTGGCCGGTGGGCTGATCATCACCGTAGGGGCCGTCCCGAGCCTCGGGGTCGATGCGGCCTCCTACCTCCTCGGCGCGATGCTCGTCGGGCTGATCGCCCTCGCGGCGACCTCGCCTCCCCCGACGCCGGGCTCTCCCCGCCCGGGCATGTGGACCGAGGTCCGTGAGGGGTTCCGCTACCTGCGCGGGGCGACCGGCCTGTTCGAGATGACGCTCGTCGCGCTGATCCTCAACTTCCTCCTGTCGCTGCTGATGGGATTCGTGGTCGTCTACTCGACCGACCTCCTCCACGGGAGCGCCCTGATCTACGGCCTCCTCGAAGCGTGCCTGGCGGCCGGCTGGGGGATCGGCGGCCTGGTCGTGGGCCGGCTGGGGCTCGCCCGATTGACCGGGCTCCTCTGGATCGGCTCGGCCCTCGCGGAGGGCGCGTTCCTCGTCCTGATGGTCCTCGTTCCGAGCCCGGGGGTGGTGCTGCCGATCTTCCTCGGATTCGGGATCAGCGAGGGCCTCGCGAACGTGGCGTGGCTGAGCACGGTGCAGGCGACCGTCCCGGAGCGCATGCAGGGACGCTACTTCGCGATCGACAACGCGTTCAGCTACGCGGCGATCCCGCTCTCCCAGATCGTTGGGGGCGTCGCCATCCTGCTCTACGGGGTCGGCCCGACCTTCATCGCGGCGGGCGTCGGCTGCCTGGCGGTCGGCGCCCTGGCGCTGCTGCTGCGGGACCTTCGGCACGTCGGCTTCGACGCGCGTCCGCGACCGAGCTGAGTCCGCTCACGCCGCCGTGGCGGTGAACAGGCAGCCCCGGATCGCGTGCTTGGTCGGGTCCGGCTTCGAGACTTCCCACCGCTGACCGAGGCGCGTCTCGAGCACGGTGCGCAGCAGCTGCGGGCACATCATCCGACCGATCTCGGGCGAGTCCGACGTGCACGCGAAGCAGCCGGTGACGCGGAGCGTCAGCGGGCGCTCCTTGAGCACCGTCAGGTGCCCCATCGTGTGGGTCTCGTAGTACCGGGTGAGCGAGCGGGCGACCTCCTCGGGGGTCCGGCCGTCGACCTTCTCCGCGATCTCGCGGCCGAGCTGGCGGGAGATCGCCTCGATGAGCTCGGGCAGATGGAGCCGGAACTCCTTGACCCCGGAGGCCCGCATCCCCAGCGCGGCGATCTCCTTCAGCCGCTGGAACGGGACGGACTCCTTGCCCAGGGCGACCGGCAGCACCGCCGCCGGCGGGCTCTCGAGCTCCACGAACCGGGACTCGGCCCGTTCCCCGGCCGTCCACAGGCGTCGGTGGTAGTCCCGCGCCAGCTGCACGAACATCGGCGCCGTCGACCAGAGCGCCACCTGCTCCTCTCCGGTACGTCCCAGCCCTTCCTCGCCGGACACGTAGACCAGGGCGCCCGCGTGGTCGATCACGAGGGCGCGGTTCGTCACCGGGCCGCGCGCGTGCCGCAGCTCCGCGGTCGAGGCGAGGTGCTTCGCGTCGGCGAGGTTCGGGGTCACGACCTCGGTCGCGACCCGGACCTTGACGCCGCGCGCGTGCGCCTCCGCGAGCGCGCGGTCGAGCCCGCTGTCGATCACGCTCGTGAGCGAGCGGCCGCTCGCGCTCAGCAGGATCGTGTGGCGCGCGGCGCCGATCCGCTTGAGCAGGAACCGGTGGATCGTCGCCCGACCCTCGAGCACCGCGAACTTCCGCGGGTCGCGCTCGTCGAACTCGGTGCGGACGTTCTCCCAGTCCGCGAGGATCTTCGTGCGGTCCTGCTCCAGCCGGCGGACGCGTTCCGAGGCCCGGTGGATCCACCGGTCGAGGAGCTCGTCGGGCGGGATCGCCTCGAACCGCTGGGGGCGTCCTCCGGTCGCCCGCAGGAGCCCCTCCTGGGTCAGCTGGCGGACGATGCGGTACGCCTCGACCCGGCTGACGGCGGAGAGCCGGGCGAGCTCGCTCGCCGTCTGGGGACCGGCGCGGCACGCGAGGAGGTAGGCGCGTCCGGCCTTCTCGGGGATCCCGTGCTGGCCGAGCAGGTCGAGCAGGTCGGACCCGGGCCGCCCCACGCTCCGACGAGCCCCCGGCGGGTTAAAAGCGCGCGCGGGGCCGCCCGATCAGAGGGCGGCCTGGAAGTCCTCGACCGTCAGCGGGTACGGGACGTCCGCGCCGCCCGCCCGCCCCTTGAGGACCTCGCGCGCGAGCAGCCAGTACACCGTCGCCAGCGCGACCCGGCCCTTGTTGTTGGCCGGGATCACGAGGTCGACGTTCCGCGTCTCGTTGTTGACGTCGCACAGGCCGATCACGGGGATGCCGATCGAGACGGCCTCGCTGAGCGCCTGCTGGTCGGTGGCGGGGTCGGTGACGAACAGCACGTGCGGCTCGAAGTACTCCGCGAGGTTCGGGTTCGTGAGGCAGCCGGGGACGAACCGCTCGGCGAACGACACGGCCCCGATCGTCTTCGCGAAGACCCGGACCGGCTTCTGCCCGTACTGCCGCTGGGAGACGACGAGGATCCGGTCCGCGGGGAACCGGTTCAGGAAGTTCGCGGCGAACCGGATCCGGCGGTCCGTTTCCCGGACGTCCAGGACGTGGAGGCCGTCGAACCGGACCTTGTAGATGAATCGGCGCATGCTCGCCGACTTCTGCTGCGTCCCGATGTGGACGCCCGCCGTGAGGTAGGTCTCCTCGGGCACGAGGAGCTCGCCGGGCCGGATGTCCTGTCCGTCCGTCGCGGCGACGCGCTCGTCCGCGATGACCTCGTCCTCGGCCAAACCGCTATCCTCGGGTGGCGCGGGCGAGCCGAAGGAGTTCATTTAGCTTTGCCACCCGTTCACCGCCGACCACGCCGCACTTCAGCCCCCGGGCGCCGGTGCCGAGCGCGACATGGGCGAGCCAGCCCTCAGGGACCTCCCCCGACCGGTGCGAGGTCACGGTCGCGAGGCCGGCGGAGCGGGCGAGGTCGACCGTCGCGAGCGTGTCGGTGAGCGTCCCCACCTGGTTGACCTTGATCAGGACCGCGTTCGTGGACCGGTGCTCGAGCCCGATCTTGAGCCGCTCGACGGAGCTCGTGAAGATGTCGTCGCCGACGACCTGGCACTTCGCGCCCACCGCCCGCGTGAGGGCCGCGAAGTCGTCGAACGCCTGCTCGTCCACGGGGTCCTCCAGGTACCGGAGACCGTAGCGGTCGACCAGCTCCGCCATGAAGGCGACCTGATCCTCGGGCGTCCGCGTCCGGTCCCGGTAGTGATAACGGCCGTCCCGGAAGAACTCGCTCGCCGCGGGATCGGTGCCCGGGTGCACGGCGACCTTCAGCTCGTCGCGGACCCGCGCGCACGTCGCGGCGAGGAGCTCCAGCGCCTCGACGCTCCCCAGCGGCGCGACCCATCCGCCCTCGTCGCCTCGCCCCAGCGCGGCGCTCGGGAACTTGCGGTGGAGCTCCTCGCCCAGCAGGGCGTGGACCCGGAGGGCCGCGCGGACCGACGCCTCGGGGTCGCGGTCGTCGGCGTAGGCGATGAGCTCCTGGAACTCCGGTCCGCCGATCGCGTGGACGCCGCCGTTCATGCAGTTGCCGACGACGGCGGGGAAGCTCCGACCGTCGACGCCCGGGCGGGCGAAGACCTTCCAGAGCGGCCGGCCCGTCTCCTCGCCGATCGCCATCGCGCTGGCCACGGAGATCGCGGTCGCCGTGTTCCCTCCGATCCGGGAGAAGTCCGGCGTCCCGTCGGCGGCGTGGAGCGCGCGATCGACCGCGCCGGTCTCGGCCGCGTCGATCCCGACCAGTGCCGGCCCCACGAGCGACGCGGCGACGCGCAGCGCCTCGGGCACGCCGCCCGCCGGGAACGCCCGCACCTCCGTGGCTCCCGTGCTCGCGCCGCTCGGGGCCCCGGCCCTGGCCCGGGCTCCCGAGTCCAGGGTCACGGTGGCCTCGACCGTGGCCCGGCCCCGACTGTCGAGGAGCGGGGCGACGACCACCGAGGCGACGCGGCTCACGGCCCCTCCACGAACTCGACGAGGACGCCCCCGAACGCGGACGGATGGGCGAACCCGACGCGCCGCCCCCGCGCGCCCGGCCGCGCCCGCTCGTCGACGAGGCG
>JASHWL010000049.1 GCA_030044105.1 Thermoplasmata archaeon | reverse complement strand
GCGGCCGCGTACTCCCACCTGAGCGATCCGAAGGACCGCCGGGTCCTTCTCGAGAACCTGGTGGACGAGGAGGGCCGGGACCCGACCCATCCGGCGCTGTGGCTCGATTTCGCCCGCGGCATCGGCCTCCCGCCGGCCGCGGTGCGCCGGGCCCGCCCCATCCCCGGGACCCGTCAGCTGCTCGCCGCGTACGAGCGGCTCACCGCCGGCGATGCCCCGCGCGCGCTCGCGGCGCTGTACTCCTACGAGTCGATCTTCCCCGAGATCGCGGCCGAGAAGTCGCGCGGGCTCCGCGCGTTCTACGGGGTCGCCGACCCCGCGGCCCACGAGTTCTTCCGCGTGCACACCGATGCGGATGTCGCCCACTCCGCGGCCGAGCGGCGGATCCTGAGGACCGAGCTCGCGGCTTCCCCATCGGCCCGTGCGGGTGCCGTACGCTCCGCGCGCACGGCCATCGACGCGTGGTGGTCGTTCCTCGACGCGTTCCCCTGCGCGTAGGCGCGGGCCCCTCGGGGTCCGGCATCCGCTGCGCCTATCGCCACCGAGATGACCCACGCCCGGCTCGGCCCGACCATGCCGCTCTTCGTTGCCGAGCACCGCCACCCGGCCGACCGATGCCCCGCGGGCAATCCGCAGATGGCCCCGTTCCTGCTGCAGATCCTCTCGGACGCGAACGCGCGGAAGGCCGGGCTCCACATCCACGGGGACGCGGTCGCCCGCGGCCAGCACCACCTCTACGTGATCGTCGAAGGACCGAACGAGGCCGCCGTCCGCCAGTACCTCGCGCCGTTCGGGCAGGCGGGTTCCCTGGACGTCCTCCCCGCCTCGACGTGCGAGGAAGTCGTGGCGCGCGGGGCCTGCTGAGCCCCGTCTCCCCCGGCCCGCCGGCCGCATCGTGAGACCAGACCGGAGGCCCGATCGACCCCGGGAGCGCTTCCGAAAAGACGATTATGGGCCTCCGTGCATAATCCGGGGGCAATGGGAGCCACCCTTCCCATTCCCCGCGAGCTCGTCGACTTCCTTCGGCTGCCCGGTCCGCAGTCGATCCTCCTGCGCGGACCGCCGGGTTCCGGCAAGACCAGCCTCTCCCTCGCGCTGCTCGAGTCGTTCACGGGCCACCGCTACTTCGTGACCAATCGGGTCCCGAACGACGACATCATGCTCGCCTTCCCGTGGCTGGGCAAGAACGGTCACCACGGCATCCAGGTGATCGACAACACGCGCTACGATGCGGGGATCGCCCAGTCGGCGCGTGCCCTGCTCCAGGACTCCGTGAGCATGGTCATCGACTCCCCGGGGGAGTCCCGCGAGCTGGCGGAGTTCCTCTGGCTGCCCGAGCCCCTGCAGGAGGCATGGAGCCGGCTCGACCCGAACACGCCCTCCCTGATCGTCCTCGACTCCTGGGACGCCCTCGTCGACTCGTACCTGGAGCAGACCAGCGGCGCCGGGCGCCTCGAGGTGCCGACCCGGGCGGAGGTGGAGCGGGCGCTCCTCCGCCGGATGGGCCGGGCGACGACCCACCTCATGTTCGTGCTGGAGCGCGAGGAGCAGACCCAGCTAGACTACCTCGTGAACGGCGTGGCCGTGACGCACCGCGACGTCGTCGAGGGACGGCTCGAGCGGTGGCTCACGATCTACAAGCTCCGGGGCGTCCGGATCGAGAACCCGCTCTACCCGTTCTCCCTCGAGTCGGCGCACTTCGAGTGCATCTCGCCGATGCCCGCGTACGCGGAGATCCACGGTGGGCGCTACAACGCGGCCCCGGACCACCTGCCCGGGCTGCTCTGGCCCGGCTCCACCGCCTTCGCCGAGAGCTTCGGTCGGCTGCCGCTCGGCAAGTCGAGCCTGATGGAGGTCGAGAAGGACGTCCCCAACTCGATCCCGTACCTCCTGCTCGCGCCGATGCTCGCCCACACGATCGAGCGCGGCGGCCGCGTGATCGTCGTGCCCGACGCGAGCACGCGGCCTGAGGACGTCTGGGACGCGCTGCACGGCGCCGTCGACCGACACCGGTTCCAGGCCCAGGCGCGCTTCCTCCTCCCGCCCGCGGGCCCGAACGAGGGCAAATCCCAGTTCGAGTCGACGATCGTCCGGCTCGGCCCGGCCACGAACGGCGGGGGACTCCCTGCCGGGGACGAGATCGGCCTCGACCAGTTCCTGCGGTCGGGATCGACGACCGACTCCCCGGGGCTCTTCGTGGTCTTCCTCCAGGGACTGGTCGCGGTCGCGACCTCGATGGGGGTCGCGATCACGCCCGAGGTCGCGCAGCGCCTCCCCGGTCAGATCCAGGCCGCGGTGCGCGGCTCGCCGATCCACGCCATCGCGGTCGGCGCCCCCGAGTCCCCGCTGCTGGACCCGCTGCGGGCGACCTCCGCGCTCCGCCTGCACGTCCGCCAGCGGCAGGGCCGGGTGTTCCTCCACGCCACCGATCCCTGGACCCCCGCGTTCGTGCTGACCGAGGGCCACGACCGCTCCCCGTACGGGCTCCTCCGCGTGGTGTAGGGCGGTCCCGGACGGGGCTCGGTAAACCTAGGGATTAAGAACCCCGAGACGCCTGTTCTTCTCATCCGACGCCCACGGGCGCGACCCGGGACGGCCGCCGATGACCGATCTCCGCTACCTCATCGTCGATGACTCGCCCACCGTCCGGCTCACGATCCGGCAGGCGTTGACGCAGGACGGCGTCCCGGCCGATCGCGTCTCGGAGGCGGACTCCGCGGCCGCGGCGACCCGGGCCTTCGACCACGACCACCCGGACGTGGTGTTCCTCGACGTGACGCTCTCGGACGCCCCGGCCCCGGCGACCGGACGCATCCTCGGGATCCTGGATCCGCCGCGCCCCGTGGCCCAAGGCGGGAACGATGTCGCCCGGTACATGATCGCGAAGGACCCGAAGGTCACCGTCGTCGTCTGCACGGGCAACCCCGCGGACGACCCGCGGGTGCGGGAGCTGATCCAGGGCGGCGCGTTCCAGCTCCTGCAGAAGCCGATCCGCCTCGCGCAGGTCCGCGAGGTCCTGCGCCAGGTCCGGGAGGAGCGGGCGGAGTCCTCGGGCTCAGCGCACTGAGCCGCCGGCCCGTTCTCGCAGCGCGCGGGCGACGTCCGGGTACATCTCCGCGATCCGGGCCGCCCGACGCGCGAGCTCGCCGATCTCGGCCCGGCCGGCCGAACCTTCGAGCTCCCGGAGCTGGCGCGCCAGCGAGAGGGCGCCCACCTGCGCCGCGTCGGACTTGAGGCGATGCGCCGCGTCCGCGACGGCCGACCGGTCGCCCCGTCGAGCGGCCTCGCCGATCGCGGGCACGAGGCGCCCGGCCTCGTCCAGGAACGAGCGGACGACGGAGGGGACGAACGTCGGGTCGGCCCCGCCGAGCTCGACCAGCTGCCCGAACGCGTCGTCGTCGAGCGTCGGCTCGACGCCACCCCCCACCGGCGGGGTACGCGCACTGGGCGGGGGCACCGTGCCGGCGACGCCCCGGCGCTGCCGATCGATCGCCGCGTCGAGGACCCGGACGAGCTCCCCCGGGCCGAAGATCCCCTTCACGCGATAGTCCTGCGCGCCGGCGTCGATCGCGGCCCGGATCCGTTCGGGGTCCTCCCCTCCCGACAGCACGATGATCGCGGTCTGGGGGGCCGCGGCCCGGATCCGGGCGAGCCCCTCGGTCCCTCGGCTGTCCGGCAGCCCCAGATCGAGGAGGACGGCATCGAACGGTCCCTCGGCCAGTCGATCGAGCGCGGTGGCGATCCGGTCCGCCCGGGCGACCCGGATGCGGCGGCCGTCCTCGTGCGTGAGGGTCCACTCGACCAGCCGGGCGTCGCCGGGGTTGTCGTCCACGACGAGCACGGACGGCCCTTCCGCGGTCACGGCCGCCGCCCGGGCCTCCCTACGAGTCCGGAAGCTCGACCGTGGCGAACCAGAAGTTCTCGAGGGTCTTCACGACCGCGTGGAACTGCTCGAAGTCGATCGGCTTCCGCACGTAGCAGTTCGCGTGCTGGTCGTACGCCCGCGCGACGTCCTCCTCGGCCTGGGACGACGTCATCACGACCACCGGGATGCGGCGGAGCTCCTCGTCGGCCTTCACATCGTGGAGGACCTCCCGCCCGTCCTTCCGCGGCATGTTGAGGTCGAGGAAGATCAAGTTCGGGCGGGGCGCGTCCGCGTACTTTCCCTGACGGCGGAGGTAGGCCAGCGCCTCGACCCCGTCCGGGACCCAGTGGATCTCGTTGATCACCTTGCTGTCGCGCATGACCTCGCGCACGAGACGCGCGTCGGCCGGGTTGTCCTCCACGATCAGGATCTGCACGGGGTGCGGGGGGCTCGCGGGGTGAGGCGCCATGTTCTCCCGGAGAGAAGCGACCGCAAGGGGGGTAAGCCTTGCGTCGACCGGGGGCCGGAGCGTCGCGACCGCCCCGCTACACGAGCTCCTTGAGCCGCTCCTCGATGAGGCTCATCGCCTCGACGCGGACCTGCCGCTCGCCCGGCGTCGGCTCGGGATGCACGACCTCGGGCGCGGGCGCCCGCTCCGCGGGCAGCGTGAACGCGAACGTCGTCCCCTCGCCCGGACGGCCGGTGCTCTCGACCCAGATGCGCCCCCCGTGGCGCTCGACGACCTTCTTGCAGACCGACAGGCCGATCCCGGTGCCGGGGTACTCCTCGCGGGTGTGCAGCCGCTGGAAGAGGATGAAGATCCGTTGCTGGTACTCCGGCGGGATCCCGATGCCGTTGTCGCGGACCGAGATCCTCCAGTCGGGTCCGTCGCGCTGCGCCGAGATCCAGACCTCGACCGGCGCGCCCCGTCGGAACTTGAGCGCGTTCCCGACGAGGTTCTGCAGGACCTGACCGAGCTGCAGCGCGTCGCCGTCGAGCTCGGGCAGGGGCGTGCGGTGCACGGTCGCGTGGGCCTGGGCGATCGACTCCCGGAGGTTCTGCAGCGCGAGATCGAGCACGTGGTCGAGCGCCACCGGCCGGAAGGGCTGGGCGCGGGTGTCGATCCGCGAGTAGGAGAGCAGCGCGTCGATGAGCTCGCGCATGCGGGTCGCCCCCTCGCGCGCGTACCGCAGGAACTCGCGGGCGTCATCGTCGAGCTGGGGCCCGTACCGCTGCTCGAGCAGCTGCGTGTAGCTGCCGACCATCCTGAGCGGCTCCTGCAGATCGTGGGAGGCGATGTAGGCGAACTGCTCGAGCTCCCGGTTGGAGCGCGCGAGCGCGGCGCCGCGGGAGGCGAGTTCGTCCACGAGGCGTCCGCGTTCGGAGAAGTCTCGGAGGTAGACGCCCATGACCTTCTCGCCGGTCATCGACTCGACGACCGCGCTCTGAACCACGACCTGCAGCGGCGTCAGGGAGCCGTCCTTCCGTCGGCCCCGGAACTCCCCGGACGCCACCGGGTCGCCCGGGAACTGGGCCGCGAGGAGGCGGCCGAGCGACGCCTGCGAGGCCGGCTCGAAGAGGTCCGCGAGGGGCCGGCCGACGGTCTCGCGCGGGGCGTAGCCGAGGAAGCGCTCGATCGCCGAGTTGGTGTAGAGCACCCGACCGCGGTCGTCCAGCAGGAGGAGGACCCCGACCGGCATGTCGAGGAGCATGCGCGCCCGGTCGTCGAACGGTTCGAGCGGCGCGGTGCGTCGGCGCGAGAGGAGGGCCAGGCTCGGCAGGATCGTGGCGGTCCGGAGCCCGCGGATCATCGGGCGGCCTCCCGGGACGACGGCGCGCCCCCGCTCATCCCCGCGTCACCGCCTCGGGGCTCTCCGCGCTCGGGGCGGGGCCCGTCATGAACCCGAAGCGTCGGCGCAGCCACTCCGGCGGGTAGAACGCGGCGAAGCTCATCAGGCCCGGGACGACCTGGACCACGTTCTTCGCCAGGACCAGGGCGCCCGAGCTCGACGGGAAGAACAGGTCGATCAGGAGCCAGAGCAGGATGCCGCCCCCGACCAGCAGGATCCGGACCCGTTGATCGTGGTCCCGCGTCCGCCGGAAGAGGGACAGGTACAGGACCGCTCCCACGAGTTCGGGCCCGAGCAGGATCAGGACGATCGGCGCCTCGAGCCAGAGCGGGGCCGTGCGCGCGTACACGAGCGCGGGAGCCCCCGCGACGAAGTGCACGGAGATCGGCTGCTGGACGAACACGAAGTAGAGGATCATCGCGTAGAAGACGGAGTACACCGCCGTCAGCTCGACGAGATGGTACTTCCCGGTGTACACGTACACGAGGAAGCCGACGAGCCCCCAGAGGAACGCGACGTCCACGAGCACGGCGAGCAGGTAGAGCGTCGCGGCCAGCGCGACCGGGAGCAAGTTCGCCACCGCGAAGGAAAGCTCGAGCGCCGCGAGGACCCCCGAGACGCCGAGCCCGCCCCACCAGAGGGCGAGCTGCAGCGACGCGAGGCGGGCGGTCGGTCGGACCGGGCGCTCGGCGAGGCGGGTCCCCACGTAGAGGTAGACCCCGGCCACCGCGAACCCGACGACGATCGAGGCAGCGGCGAGCGGCGCGTCCGCCGCCGGCACGAGCGTCGTCATCCCTCGGGGGGCGGTTCCTGGGGCGTGCGCGACGTGGGACCCATCGGCCCTCCCGGGGCCCCCTGCGGGACCGGAACCGGGAGTCTCGGCGATAGCAAGGCGTGGACTCGGGTTATGGTTCTATCGCGGCGCGAGCACCGAACGGCTGCACCGGCGACGAGATCCCCCGGCGGCCGCCCGAAACCGGAACGCGATTGCGCCAGGGCGGAGCGCCTTTATACTATAGCAGAGATATGTCATTCGTCAGACAAAGCTAGGGGACTTGTCTGACACGCATGGTCGACACGTCGGAGCGGGTGACCGTCCGCATCCCGCAGGAGCTCCTCGAGAAGCTCAAGCGGATCCAGGAGACCGAGGGGACCGCGACGATCTCCGACACGATCCGCGAGGGGCTCGAGCAGTACATCGAGCTCCATCTGCCGCCGCAGAACGTCCGGAAGGTCGTGGTCGAGCTCTCCCGGCAGGACAACAACCGG
>JASHWL010000048.1 GCA_030044105.1 Thermoplasmata archaeon | reverse complement strand
TTACGCGGTCTCCGCGTTCCCTCTCCGATCGTGAGCGCCTCCGATACCGAGCCGGTCCGCCACCTGCCCGCCTCGGTCGAGGAGATCGAGACGACGGCCCAGATCCCGATCCCGACCGACCCGCTGCAGCGGGTGATCGGCCAGGAGAAGGCGGTCGAGATCGCGCGCATCGCGGCCTACCAGCGCCGCCACCTCCTGCTCGTCGGGCCGCCCGGCATCGGGAAGTCGATGACCGCGCAGGCGCTCGCCCTGCACCTGGACCGCCCGCGGACCGAGCTTAGGGTCGTGCACAACCCCGAGAACCCCGAGCGGCCGAGCATCGAGGTCGTGCCGCGCGAGGAGGTCTACCGCGAGCGCGAGGCGGCGCGCTCGGTCGAAGGCGAGCTCATCCTCCCGACCGAGGCGCCCGCATCGGTCGCCGAGCGGCTGGGATACCGGTGCCCGCGCTGTAGCTTCTACTCGCTGCCGACCGAGCGCTACTGCCCGAGCTGCAACAACTTGAAGCAGGTCGTCCCGAGCGTCTCGGGCAGCGGTAACCCGTTCAGGGACCTCGTCGGCGGGATCCTCGAGCTGACCGCGAGCCCCGGCGGGAACCCGCAGGAGACGGTCCGCACCACCCGGCTCAGGAACGGCGTCGAGGAGGTCGTCGCGTACGAGCGGGCCGGCGACCACATCAAGGTCCTCGACCAGCGCGCGCTGGAGCGTCGGCGGACCCTCCAGCACGAGAGCCCACGCAAGGTGCTCGTCAAGCTCGACCGCAACACGTTCGTCATGGCCACGGGCGCGAGCGAGACCGAGCTCCTGGGCGACGTCCGGCACGACCCGTACGGCGGCCACCCGCAGCTCGGGACCCTGCCCTACGAGCGGGTGATCGCCGGCGCGATCCACGAGGCCCACGACGGGGTCCTGTTCCTCGACGAACTGCCCCACCTGGGCTACCTGCAGCGCCACATCCTGACCGCGATGCAGGAGCGCCGGTTCCCGATCACCGGGCGCAACCCGCAGAGCGGGGGCGCGGCCGTGCGCGTCGACGGGGTCCCGTGCGACTTCATCCTGGTCGCCGCGGCGAACATCCAGGACATCCACCGGATCCTCGCCCCGCTCCGGTCGCGGATCGCAGGGAGCGGCTACGAGGTCCTGCTCGAGACCGCGATGCCCGACTCCGAGTCGAACCGGATGAAGCTCGCCCAGTTCTGCGCGCAGGAGATCGCCGTCGACGGGCGCATCCGACCGGCGACCCGCGGCGCGGTGCTCGAGGTGATCCGGGAGGCCCGACGGCGCGCGGAGGTGCTCGACGGGCGGCGGAACGCGCTCACCCTCAGGCTCCGCGAGCTCGGCGGCCTCATCCGCACCGCGGGCGACCTGGCCGCGGTCTCGGGCTCGGAGTTCATCGAGGAGCGCCACCTGCGCGAGGCGCTCGCGCGGGCGCGCTCCATCGAGGAGCAGATCAAGGAGGCCTACGGGTCGATGCAGGGCGGCCTCCGGCAGGAGACCACCGAGGCCCAGCGACAGTCGATGGGCTACTACCATTGGAACGACCACCCCGACCCGGGGCAGTTCCCGGGCGGGTACGGCTGAGCGCCCCGCTCCGACAAGAATAAGAACCGCACCCCGGTGGGCGGCCGCAGGGCGCGTAGTCTAGTGGTTATGACGTCACCCTGACACGGTGAAGGTCGCCAGTTCGAATCTGGCCGCGCCCATCCGGGTCGAACGAACCCACGGACGAGGTGGACTCCCCGATGCGCGCGATGGTGCTCTCCGAGGTCCGGACCCCGCTTCGCCTCGAGACCGACCGGGCCGTACCGGCGCCGGGCCCGCGCGAGATCCGGCTGAAGGTGGCGGCGTGTGCCGTCTGCCGCACGGACCTCCACCTCCTCGACGGCGAGCTGCCGCCCCGGCCGCTGCCCCGGATCCCGGGCCACCAGATCGTCGGGCGCGTCGAGGCGGCCGGCCCCGAGGTCGTCGAGTTCCGGCTCGGCGATCGGGTCGGCGTGCCGTGGCTGGCGCTCACGGACGGGACGTGCGCCTACTGCCGCTCGGGACGGGAGAACCTCTGCGACCGGGCGGAGTTCAACGGGTACGACCGGGACGGGGGCTACGCGGAGCGCGTGGTCGCGGACGCGCGCTATTGCTTCCCGATCCCGAGCGTGTTCGACGACGTGGCCGCCGCGCCGCTGCTCTGCGCCGGGCTCATCGGGTACCGGGCGCTCCGCCTCGCCGGCGACGCGCCGCGGGTGGGGTTCTACGGCTTCGGCTCGTCGGCCCACGTGGTGGCGCAGGTCGCGCTCCACCGGGGGCAGGAGGTCTACGCGTTCACGCGCCCCGGCGACGTGCGCGGTCAGGAGTTCGCGCGGACGATCGGGGCCGTCTGGGCCGGGGGGTCCGACGAGCGCCCGCCCCAGCCGCTCGACGCGGCGATCCTGTTCGCCCCGGACGGCGCCCTGGTGCCGGCTGCGCTCCGGGCGACCGCCAAGGGCGGGACGGTCGTCTGCGCCGGCATCCACATGAGCGACATCCCGAGCTTCCCGTACGAGATCCTCTGGGAGGAACGGATGGTGCGCTCCGTCGCCAACCTCACCCGCGAGGACGGCCGCCAGTTCCTCCCGCTCGCCGCGGAGATCCCCGTGCGCACGACCACGACCACCTTCCCTCTCGCCTCCGCAAACGAGGCGATCGCCCGGGTCCGGCACGGGGGCTTCGAAGGGTCCGCCGTGCTTGAGCCCTGAAGCGGGCCGCGGGGGCCCCGCCGCTCCCCCGACAGCCACATATCCGACGGCCCCGGATGGGCAGGGCGTCCATGCCCGACCGCACGGCGCTCGCGGGCCCGGGAACATTGCGGTAGGCCGCCGTGGCGTCCTGGATCTTCGGGCCGGACATCGCGTTCCTCACCGTCGTGGGGGTCGCGGGCCTCGGGCTGCTCGCGTGGCCCTCGGCGGTGCGCGCGCTGGATCGCCGGTTCGGGGGCGCGGTACGGTGGTGGACGATCGCGCTCGGGGTCGCCGCGATCTATGGGATCGTGATCGGCTACAACCTCGCCGTGGGTCTCTACGACTGCTCGTACACGGGCGGGGTGAGCGATGCGCTCGCCTTCCTCGCCTCGGGACGGGCCTTCCTGTCCGGCCGGGATCCGTTCGAGGTCGTCAGCTGCGGGACCGCGGTCCAGGTCCCGTACGGTCTCTCGACGGTGCTCGTCAACGCGCTCGGCAGCGCCGGCGGCCTGCCCGGCATCACGGTCGTCTGGGGCGCGGTGACGGTCGCCGTCGTGCCCCTCACGTGGTGGGTCGCCGGACCGGACCGCCGCCGGGCGACCCTCACCCTCGCGACCTCGCTGCTGTTCGTGCCGCTCGCCGTCGGCCAGATCGACGGGGCGAGCAACATGATCGTCCCGGCGGCGGTCCTCGCCTCGCTCGCGCTCGCCCGCTACAACGGGCCGCTCGGGGCGGCGCTCGGAGGCTTCTTCGCGACGGGCCGGTTCCCGGCGCTCTTCCCCACGGCCGGGGCCGCCGGACGGTTCCCCCACCGGACGATCTCGGTCGTGGCCGCGATCGGCGTGTTCGCCGCGGTGTCGGCGGCGACGCTCGCGGTCTACGGCCGCTCGTTCTTCAACGTCGTCTTCACCGGGGAGCTCTCCCGCCACTCGTTCTCGCTGAACGCGTGGGGCGTGCTGCTGGCCCAGGGGTGGCTCCCCTCGAGCGAGCTCGTCACCGTCGCGCAGGCGGCGCTGATCGTCGCCCTCCTCCTCGTCCTGTGGTGGCGCGCCTCCTCCCCGCTCGGCGCGGTCGTGATCGGCTTCGCCGGCGTGGCGCTGCTGACGCAGTACCTCTCGTTCAACTTCCTCGCGTGGCTGCTCCCGGTCGCGCTGGTCCCGGGCCGCCCCCGCTGGTGGCTGTGGGCGCTCGGCGTCGTCGGGACGTTCGACTACGCGCTCGCCTTCTCGGTCGGGGTCGTCGACCTCGGCGTGGTCTGGCCGTACGAGCTGCTCGACCTCGCGATGACCGGGCTCCTGATCGGCCTGTTCGTCGACCTCTGGCGCTGGGACCAGGGGGCGCGGCGGCCGGCCGGGGCGCCTACGACCTCTTGAGCGCCTGGACCAGCTTGCCGACTTCCTGCTGCGCGTCGCCGTAGAGCATGCGCGTGTTGTCCTTGTAGAACAGGTCGTTCTCGATCCCGGCGAACCCCTTGCCCTGGCCGCGCTTGATCACGACGACGTTCCTTGCCTTGTCGACGTCGAGGATCGGCATGCCCTGCAGCGGGCTGCCGGCGCGCCGCGCCGCCGGGTTCACCACGTCGTTCGCGCCGATCACCAGCGCGACGTCCGCGTTCGGGAACTCGTCGTTGATCTCGTCGCGATCGAACAGCTTGTCGTAGCTGATCCCCGCCTCCGCGAGCAGGACGTTCATGTGCCCCGGCATCCGGCCCGCGACCGGGTGGATCGCGAACTTCACGGTCACGCCCTTCTGCTCGAGCAGGTCCGCGAGCTCCTTCACCCGCTGCTGGGCCTGGGCCACCGCCATGCCGTAGCCGGGGACGATGATCACCTCGTTCGCGTAGGCCATCATCACGGCGACGTCCGCCGCGTCGATCGGCTTCATCTGGCCCGCGATCGGGCCCCCCGTCTCCTCCGTGGCCCCGAACGCGCCGAACAGCACGTTCGCGATCGACCGGTTCATCGCGCGCGCCATCAGGATCGTGAGCAGGGAGCCCGCGGCGCCGACCAGCGTCCCCGCGATCACCATCGCGTAGCCCGCGTCGCCGAGCGGACCGTTGACCAGGGCGAAGCCGTCGAGCGCGACCGCGATCCCCGTGAGCGCGTTGAACAGGCTGATCACGACGGGCATGTCCGCGCCGCCGATCGGGAGCGTGAGCAGCACGCCGTAGAGGAGGAGGAGCAGGAAGAACGGCAGCAGGAACACGGTCGTCGTCGAGGCGACCGCGTAGACGCCGAACCCGACCCCGACGACCAGCACGCCGAGGTTGATCGGCTGGCGCGCCGGCAGGACGATCGGCTTCGAGCGCATCCAGCCCTGGAGCTTGAGGAAGGCGATCACGCTCCCCGCGATCGAGGTCGACCCGATCACCGCGCCCGCGAGGCTCAGGCCCGTGGTCGCGCCGCCCGCGAGCGAGCCGAGCAGCTCGACGGCCGCGATCGCGCCGGCGGCGCCGCCACCCATCCCGTTGAAGACCGCGACCATCTGCGGCATCGCGGTCATCTTGACGACCCGGGCCCAGTAGAACCCGAGTCCGCCGCCGACGATCACCCCGAGCGCGATCAGCGCGAAGTTCGAGAGGCCCGAGATGAAGAACGTGACCGCGACCGCGACCAGCATCGCGATCCCGGCGAAGACGATGCCCCGGCGCGCGGTCTCGGGCGAGCTCATCGCCTTCAGGCCGAGGATGAAGACGAGGATCGCGACGACGTAGACCGCGTTGACGAGGTCGGAGTTCCACGCGCTCATGGCGCCCCGCCCTTCCGCTGCTTGGAGCGGTCGAACATCGCGAGGATCCGCTCGGTGACGACGTAGCCGCCGGTGACGTTCATCGCGCCCATGATCACGGCGACCAGGCCGATCGCCCGCTCGAGGTCCGTCGTGGAGAAGCCGAGCGCGACGATCGCGCCCACGAGGACGATGCCGTGGATGAAGTTCGAGCCGCTCATCAGCGGCGTGTGGAGGAGCACCGGGACCCGGCCGATGACCTCGTAGCCCGTGAACGCCGCGAGGATCGCGATGAGGAGCGCCGTCCAGAGGTCGGCCGCCATCCTACTTCGCCCCCGCGAGGAGGTCCGCGGTCGGCTTGTGGACGACGCGCCCGCCCTCGGTGAGGAGGCTCGCCGCGAGGATCTCGTCCGTGAACGCCGGGACGATCGCCCCGGACTGGTCGAGGAGGAGACCCAGGAACGACTCGAGGTTCTTCGCGAACATCTGGCTCGCGTGCGTCGGGAGTTGGCTCGGGAGGTTGAGCGGGCCGGCGATGCGGACTCCGCCGACCTCGTAGGTCTCGCCCGGGTGCGTGAGCTCGCAGTTCCCGCCGGTCTCGGCCGCGAGGTCGACGATCACGGCGCCGGGCCGCATCCGCTCGACGTTCTCCTTACGGACCAGGATCGGGGCGCGTCGTCCCGGGATCGCCGCCGTGGTGATCACGACGTCCGCCTCGGCGACGGCCTTCGCGAGCATCTCCTGCTCCTGCTTCTTCTCGTCGTCGGTGAGCTCGCGCGCGTACCCGCCCGAGCCCTCCGCGTTGATCTGGAGCTCGAGGAACTTCGCCCCGAGGCTGCGGACCTGCTCGCCCGCGGCGCGTCGCACGTCGTACGCCTCGACGAGCGCGCCCAGCCGCTTGGAGGTCGCGATCGCCATGAGGCCCGCCACCCCGGCGCCGAGGACCAGGACCTTCGCCGGACGGATCGTCCCGGCGGCGGTCGTGAGCATCGGGAGGAACTTCGGACAGAGCTCCGCCCCGATCAGGGCGGCGCGGTAGCCCGCGACGGTCGCCTGCGAAGAGAGGACGTCCATGCTCTGCGCGCGCGAGATCCGGGGCAGCAGCTCGAGGGCGAACGAGGTGATCGACGCGTCGCGCATCTTCGCGACGCGATCGAGGTTGCGCGACGCGTTCATGACGGCGACGACGATCGTCCCGGGCCGCATCCACGCGATCTCCTCGAGCGTCGGGGGCTGCAGCTTCAGCACGATGTTCGCGCCGGCGAAGACCGTCGCGCGATCGCTCTCGACGCGCGCGCCCGCGGCCGCGTACGCCGGATCGGGGAACCGGGCGAGCGTGCCGGCGCCCGCTTCCTCGACGACCGTCGCACCGGCCTTCGTGAGCCGCCCGACGATCTCGGGGACGAGGGCGACCCGGGACTCGCCCGGCGCCACCTCCTTCGGTACGGCGAGCACGGTCGGCATCGAAACCGGCGGTGGTCGAACCGGCCGAGATTATACGGTTGATGCCCTCGGGAGAGTCCCCGGGGGACCGGGCGCGCGCGCCGGCCGGCCAAACGCTGAAGGACCCGTCCGCTGTCGGGCCGCCGTGCGCCGTCCGATCCGTCGGTCGGGGAGGGGGCCCGACGCGTGACCGTCGGGGCCGGGCCGTTCGACCGGGTGGTGTGCGGCGACGCGCGCGCCACGCTGGACGCGCTCCCGGCGGAGAGCGTCCACCTCGCGATCACGAGCCCGCCCTACAACCTGGGGATCCCCTACCAGGACTACGCCGACGACCGGGCCCCGGCGGAGTACCGACGCTGGCTGAAGGGGGTCTGGGCGTCGCTGCACCGGGTGCTCGTGCCGGGCGGACGGTTCGTGCTGAACGTCGCGCCGACCTCGATCAAGAACTTCCGCCCGCTCCATCACGAGCTCTCGACGGACCTCCGCGACCTCGGGTACATCATGCGGACCGAGATCATCTGGTACAAACAGACCATGGGACGGCGCACCGCCTGGGGATCCTGGCGGAGCCCGTCGAACCCGCACATCATCCCCTCGTGGGAGTACGTCCTCGTCTTCTCGAAGGGGCAGTGGCAGCTCCCCGGCGATCGCGCCGCGATCGACATCACGCCGAAGGAGTTCGAGCGGTTCTCGGACGGGTTCTGGAAGATCCCTCCGGAGCGCCAGCGCCGCGGCCATCCGGCACCGTTCCCGGAAGCCCTCATCGAGCGCCTCGTGAAGTTCTACAGCTACCGCGAGAACGTGGTGCTCGACATGTTCGGAGGGACGGGGACCGTCGCGGCGGTCGCGCGGCGGCTGGGGCGCCACTACCTGCACATCGATTCGTCGCCCGA
>JASHWL010000047.1 GCA_030044105.1 Thermoplasmata archaeon | reverse complement strand
GACCCGAGGTCGTGGGTTCGGGTGGGAGGCGCCCGTGCTGGGATTCGAACCCAGGTCTGAGGCTCCGCAGGCCTCTAGGATAATCCAGTGCAGCGGGCAGGGCAGGGGCCCCGTCCGTAGCTACCCCACACGGGCATCCGGGTCGTCTTCCGTCCCCGCGCGCCGAGGAGCGTCGCGTATAAAAGAGGCGGGCCGCGCGCGCCGCTCTCGGCCCTCCGCTTAATAGACACCGGGGCTGGTCCGCGGGGCGGCACGCATGGTCGCATCGTCCGCTTCCGACGCGTGGGACGCGCTCAAGGCGCTCCCCACGGGCCAGCGGATCGAGCTCACCGATCCGCGAGGAGGCTCGTGGACCGGGACGATCGTGCCCCGCCACGAGCTGTCCGGGGAACGCATCCTCCCCCTCAAGCTCGCCTCGGGCTACAACGTCGGGATCCGGATCGGGCCGGACTTTCGCTTTCGCGTGCTGGACGTCGCACCGCGCGTTCCGCCCGCGGCCGTCGCCCGCTCCGCCGGCGTCCCGGGGGCGGACCGGACCGTGGCCCCACCGGTCACGCTGCTGACCACCGGCGGTACGATCGCCTCGCGGGTGGACCACGAGACCGGCGGGGTACGTCCCGTCGGGGAGGAGCGGGAGATCCTCGCGTTCTATCCCGAGCTCGCGAACGGCGGTCCGGTGCACATCGTGCCGGTGCTCGATCGCCTGAGCGAGGACATCGCGCCGGCCGATTGGGTGCAGCTCGCGGAGCAGGTCGGCCGGGCGTTCGCCCAGGGAGCCCGGGGCGTCGTGATCGCCCACGGCACCGACACGATGGGGTTCACGTCGGCCGCGTTGAGCTTCCTGCTCGCCGACCTCCCCGGACCGGTCGTGCTGGTGGGCGCCCAGCGATCCCCCGATCGTCCCTCGTCGGACGGGCCGTCGAACCTGGCCGCGGCCGTCCGGGTCGCTCGGGAGGGAGATCTCGGGGAGGTCGTGGTCGTGATGCACGAAGGCCTCTCCGACGGGGCCTTCGCGATCCACCGCGGCACCCAGGTCCGCAAGATGCACTCGAGCCGACGCGACGCGTTCGAGAGCCGGAACGCCCCCCCGCTCGGCCGGATCGACGGGACCGGCCTGCACTGGAGGCGCCGCCCCCGTCCGCGGTCGGAGGGACCCGCGCGGGTCGACGGTCCGATCGATGCGCGCGGAGGGCTGCTGACGTTCTATCCCGGCCTTCCTCCGGAGCAGGCCGCCGCGTTCGCGCACGGGCTCCGCGGCCTCGTCCTCGCCGGCACGGGGCTGGGGCACGTCGCCTCCGCGCACCTCGAGTGGATCCGGGCCGCGATCGACCGTGGCGTGGTGATCGCGATGACGACCCAGTGCCTTGCGGGGAACGTCGACCCGTTCGTCTACGCGACGGGGCGGCAGCTCGCGCAGGCCGGCGTGCTCTACCTGGACGACCTGCTTCCGGAGACCGCCTACGCGAAGCTGCTCTGGGCCCTCGGGCACGCGACGACCCCACCGGCGGTCGCGGCGCTGCTGCGCGCCGACGTCGCGGGCGAGTTCGAGTGGCGCCACCTCCCGAAGGAGGCGGCGTGAAGGCCGGGCTCGAGGTCCACCAGCAGCTCGCCGTCGGCAAGCTGTTCTGCTCCGACGCGAGCGAGCTCTCGGAGACCGTGCGCGGGGAGTTCGTCCGGTCGCTCCGTCCCGCGAGCGGCGAGGACCAGCAGGTCGATGCGGCCGCGGCGTTCCAAGCGGGCCGGGGGATCCGGTACCGCTACGAGATCGCGGACAACAGTTGCCTCGTCGAGCTCGACGAGGAGCCTCCGCACGCGCTCAACCCGGAGGCGCTCGACGTCGCCCTGACCCTTGCGCTCCTGCTCGATGCGCGCCCGGTCGACGAGGTCGAAGTGATGCGCAAGATCGTGGTCGACGGCTCGAACACCACCGGCTTCCAGCGCACCGCGCTGATCGCGGCCGATGGACACCTCGAGGTCGGGGGGCGTCCGCACGCGATCCTG
This sequence comes from Thermoplasmata archaeon, assembly GCA_030044105.1. Taxonomy (GTDB): domain Archaea; phylum Thermoplasmatota; class Thermoplasmata; order Lutacidiplasmatales; family UBA184; genus Lutacidiplasma. The sequence continues at coordinate 1,219 of JASHWL010000047.1, read as the reverse complement.
TCGATCTGCCTCGAGGAGGACGCCGCACGGAAAGTGCGGGAGTCGACCGGCGAAGTGACCTACCGCCTCGACCGCCTCGGCATCCCGCTCATCGAGATCGCGACGGGTCCGGACATCGCCTCGGGGGTCGAGGCCCGGGAGGTCGCCGAGGAGCTCGGCGCCCTGCTCCGCTCAACCCGGCGGGTGCGGCGCGGCATCGGCACGATCCGCGAGGACCTGAACGTCTCCGCCGAGGGCGGGCGGCGGATCGAGATCAAGGGCGTGCAGGAGCTCGGCCTGATCCAGACGTACGTCGAGCGCGAGGTCGCGCGTCAGGAGCTGCTGCTCTCGGTGGCCGAGGAGCTCCGGGCGCGGAGCGCCGCTCCACCCCGCGCCGAGGCGGTCGACGTCACGGCCGAGATCGGCAGCCCGACGACCGGTCCGCTGAGCGGCTCGAACCGGCGCGGAGGCCCCGTGCTCGCGGCACGGCTCGGAAGGTACGGAGGGCTCCTCCGCGCTCGCCCCGGCTCGGACGAGCGCCTCGGTCGCGAGCTCGCGGACCAGGCCCGGGCGGTGGGGCTGCGCGGTTTGCTGCACTCGGACGAGCTGCCCGGCTACGGCCTCGACGAGGCAGCCGTGGCGCGGGTGCGGGCGAAGCTCAGCCTCTCCGACGCGGATGCCTTCGTGCTGGTGACCGACCCCGACCCGGCCCGGGCCGCGGCGGCGCTCCGGCGAGCCGTCGATCGGGCGGTCGCGGCGCTCGAGGGGATCCCCGGCGAGACGCGGGACCCGCTTCCCGACGGGCGCTCGCGGTACTCGCGTCCGCTGCCCGGCCGGGACCGCATGTACCCCGAGACGGACGTGCTTCCCATCCCGATCACCGCGGATCATCTCGACCGCCTGCGCCAGCATCTGCCCGAGCGACCCACGGCGCTTCGCGAGCGGCTCGTGCGAGAGACCCATCTCGATCCCGAGGTCGTACGTCAGCTCGTGGCCGGTGACTTCACGGACCGGTTCGGCGAACTCACGCAGAAGGGGTACGCGCCCGGGCTGGTGGCACGACTGCTGATCCACGACGTTCCTGCCGTGCCGGTCGCCGCGGGTCGTCCGCCCTACGATCCCCCCACGGCCGTGCTCGCCGAGATCTTGGAAGGCGAGCGGCGCGGGCAGTTCTCCAAGGAAGGTATCCCGGCCGTTCTGGCCCTCCTCTCCGAGGGCGTGCCCGATGTCTCGTCCGCGG
>JASHWL010000046.1 GCA_030044105.1 Thermoplasmata archaeon | reverse complement strand
CGCCTCGCCGAAGCCGCGGGCCGGCGCGGGATCCGCTCCTACACCGAGATCCAGCGCCTCGCGGCGCCCGTGCTCCGCGGCGAGTCCGATGCCCTGCTGATCTCCCCGACGGGCACCGGCAAGACCGAGGCCGCGATCCTCCCGCTCCTCTCGCGCCGGCTCGCGGAGCCGTCCCCGCCGATCGCGCTCCTCTACGTGACCCCGCTCCGCGCGCTCAATCGGGACCTCGAGCACCGCCTGGTGGCACTCGCGCGCGAGGTCGGGCTCACCACCGCCGTGCGTCACGGGGACACCACGTCGGCGGCCCGGCTCGCCCAGTCGAAGCACCCTCCGGACCTCTTGCTCACCACCCCCGAGACGTTGCAGATCCTGCTGGTCGGGCGTCGGCTGCGCGAGGGCCTGCGCGAGGTCCGGGCCGTGATCGTCGACGAGGTGCACGAGCTCGTCGGCTCGGACCGCGGCGCCCAGCTCGCCCTCACCCTCGAGCGGTTGGATGCGTGGACCGGGCGGAGGGTCCGTCGGGTCGGGCTGTCGGCGACGGTCGGGAACCCGGAGGCGATCGCCCGCTTCCTCTCGCCGGAGCCCCGCCGGGTGGAGGTGCGCGTCGCCCGCGAGCCCCGGGACCTCGTGCTCACCGCGCAGCGCCCGGCCACCGATCGGCCGCCGCTCGACCCGGCGCTCGTCCGCGACCTGAAGGCCGACGGGCCGCTCCTCGCCGGGCTGCGCGCCGTCGAGGCGGAGATCCGCGCCCACCGCACGACGCTCGTGTTCGTGAACACGCGCCCGACGGCGGAGGCGCTGGCCGCGCGTCTCGCGCGGCTCGCGCCCGATCTCGCGACCGCGGTCCATCACGGCTCGCTCTCCCGGGAGGTGCGGGAGGAGGCCGAGCGGGCGTTCCGCGAGGGTCGGCTGCGCGCCCTCGTCGCCACCTCCTCGCTCGAGCTCGGGATCGACATCGGTGCGATCGACCACGTGGTCCAGTTCGGCTCGCCGCACCAGGTCGGCCGCCTCCTCCAGCGAATCGGGCGATCGGGCCACCGGGCGGACCGGACGATCCAGGGGACCGTCCTCTCGCTTGACGACGACGACCTCGAGGAGGCCGCCGTGCTCGCCCGCCGGGCGGACCGCGGCGAGGTCGAGCCCTCGTCGTGGCGGACCCGCAACCGGCTCGCCGCCGCGCAGCAGATCGTGGCGTCCCTCCGCGCGGAGGGCACCGTCGACGCGGCCCGGATGGTCGAGGTCCTCGGCCACGCCGCGCCGGTCCGCGACCTGACCGACGGGGAGTGGCGGGAGCTCCTCGACTATCTCATCGAGCTCCGACTCGCCCAGCCGTCGGCGGGGCACCTGACCTCCGGGCGCGCGACGCTCCACCGCTTCTACGCGTCGCTCTCGCTCATCCCGGACGAGCGCACGTACCGGCTGCGCGACCTCGCGACGCGGCGCGTCATCGGGACGCTCGACGAGCGGTTCGTCCTCACCCAGATCCTCGCCGAGCCCGAGGAGATCTTCCTCCTTCACGGACGGACGTGGAAGGTGGTGGAGTACCGGGACGGCGAGCTGCTCGTCGAGACCGTGAACGAGATCGGACGCGAGCCCCGCTGGGCCGGCGAGGACCTCCCCGTGCCGTTCGACGTCGCGCAGGAGATCGGCCGGCTCCGCCGGGAGGGACGGTTCGACGACTACCCGCTCTCCGACGCCGATCGGGCCCGTCTCAGCGAGCGGCGCGCGGCCGCCCAGGTGGCGGGCGCGCTCCCGACCGATAGACGGATCACGGTCACCGCGCAGGGCCGCGTCGTCGTGTTCGGCGCCTGCTTCGGCACCCGGACGAACGAGACGCTCGCGCTCGCGACGGCCGGGCTCCTGACCGCGCGCCTCGGGGGGCGGGTCGTCGTGGCCTCGGTCGAGCCCACGTGGTTCGTGCTCGAGCTTCCCGTGGCCGCGGACACCGCGACCCTCTCGGGCGCCTTCGCGCTCGAGCCGGGCGCGCTGTCGGGCCTCGTGGAGCGCCTCGTGCCGTCGGGACTGGAGTACCGGTGGGTGTTCCTCGCGGTCGCGCGCAAGCTGGGCGTGCTCCCCGAGTCGGCCGATCCCCGGGACCTCCGGGCCCTCGAGCCGCTCCTGGAGGCCGCGCGCACCTCGCCGCTGGGGGCGGAGGTGCTCGACAAGACGCTCCACGACCGCTTCGACCTCCCGCACGCGGAGGAGGTGCTCGCGCGTCTGGGCGCCGGCGAGATCGAGGTCGTCGCCGCCCCGCCCTCGCGGCTCTCCGACGGCCCGCTCGAGCGGACGGGGTGGCGCACGCTCCCGGACACCCCGCCGCCCACGCTGCTCAAGGCCGTCCGCGAGCGCCTCGAGCGGGAGCCGCTCGAGCTGGTGTGCGTGCGCTGCGGGTTCGTCCGCTCGACCACGGCGTCCCGCTACCGGGCCGAAGGGGGCAGCCGCTGCCTCCGCTGCCACGGCGCGCTCTCGGCCGTGCTGTCACCGCGGCGAGCGGACGAGGTCCAGCGTCTCGCACGGTACGCCCGGGCGAAGTGGACCCCGCCGGGGAAGGCGAAGCCGCGGGCGGCGCGGCGGGAGCGGGCCACCTCCCCCGAGCTCGCCGCGCTGGTCCGCCAGGGGTACACCACGGCCGAGCTGCTCGCCCACTACGGAGAGCGGGCGCTGCTCGCCCTCGCGGCCCGGGGGATCGGGCCCGAGACCGCCCGTCGGATCCTCATGCGCCTCTTCCGCGACGACGACGCGTTCCTGACGGAGATCCTGCGGGCGGAGCGCAGCTACGCCCGGACGCGCGCGTTCTGGGACTGAGCGAGCCGCCGCGCCGCGAGCTCGACCTCCGCGCGGGGCGCGTCGGTGCGGAACCCCTCGGGGCGGGCGTGCGTCCGCGCGGCCCGGAAGCCCCCGGCCGTGAGCGCCCCCATCATCCCGGCGAGCGAGGGGGGCGAGGCGAGTCCGAGCGAGCGGGCGAGCGAGTTCGGCTCGAAGTAGAACGGCACGTCCACCCGGCACTCCTCACGGAGGCGTTCGACCATCCGCCGCGTCGGCCCCGGATCGGCGGGGGCCGGAGGGGGCTCGAGGCGCCCGACGACCGCCGGATCGAAGAGCGGTCCCAGCCACATCGGGCCGTACGGACCGCGTCCCCCGAGCTCGGGTCCGGCGAAGGTGGCGGGGTCCACCGCGGCGACCGGATCGGGGGGATCGGAGGCCGTCCGCTCGTCGAGCACGACGTAGGCCCGGACGTAGTGGTCGCGACAGTAGGCCAGCACGGGTCGCGCGCGACGGCCACCCGCTCGGGCCCGGCCGGCCAGGTGCCCGAGCAGGACCCGCAGGCCCGACTCGGGCCCGAGGCGCCCCCGGACCGGGCGCCCGCCGTAGCGCCGCTCTGCCGCTCCCGGTTGCACGCCGGCGAGGACCATCATGTCAGTGGCGGTGACCGCGAGCATGCCGCCGGGGCGGACCGCGGCGAGCGCGCCCGCGAGGAAGGGGAGCGGGCTGCCGAACGGATCGAGGTCGACGTAGTCGAACACCGCGCCGGACGCGACGCGGGCGTCGCACCGCTCCGCCGAGGCGCCGGGATAGCGGCGTGCGTTCTCGGCGAGCAGCTCCGCGGCCTCCGGGTGCGACTCCGTGAGGCGCATGCGGGCGAACGCTCCGCTCTCGTGGAGCAAGCGCAGCCCCCGGACCCCGGTGGCCGCCAGCATCTCCCAGCCGTCGAGGAGGCGACGCGCCCCGGGCGCCCACGCGCGCAGCAGCGCGACGGCGAGGTCCCGGTCCCCCGCCATCGCCGGGTTGTAGAAGATCGACGCCCGCGCCCGCGGTCCCGGGCCCGGGCGCGCGTCGGGCCGGCGGAGGACCGTGCCGCCCTCGGCGCGATCGCTCAGTGCGATCGGCCGGTGATCAGGTGGACGATCTTGAACGCGAGCAGGTTCTTGTTGATCGGGGTTACCTCGAGCAGCCGTAGCTCGTCCCTCCGTCGGATATCCTGGAGGAGCGGGTTGCGCGACTTCTTGTGGAGGGTCATCACGATCGACTTCTTCGCGTCGAGCGTCTCGACGACCGCCTGGGTGAACGGCTCGCTCTCGACCTCCATCTTGCCGACCTCGTCGATGACGATCACGTCGGCCTGGTCACGCGCCTCGGCGAGCGCGCGGGTCCCGAGGCCCTCGAGCGCGGCCAGGTTGACCCCGTAGCGGCCCGACCGGATGCGGGACTTGAGCCCCTCGTGCGCGAAGACCTCGTGCTCCTTCGTGAGCCAGTTGGTGATCTGGAAGCCCGATCGCCGCTGCCGCTCCACGATCGGCTCGGTGACCATCCCGCCGACCGTGACGCCCTCCTCCTCGAGGAGCTGGATGATCCGCAGCAGGGTCTGCGTCTTCCCCGAGCCGGGGAGACCCGTGATGCCTATCTTGACAGGCGGCGAAAGGCGGCGCGGCATGATATCCCCCAGTTAATGGGAGGTTCTAGGGCCGGATATGTTAAGATGGTTCCCCCGCGCGTCGCTCTCGCACGCGATCCGGGACGCATGAAGCACGGCTCCGTGGGGGCGGCGCCCGAGGGAGTCTACCCGCCGCGCGAGGACACCGCGCTCCTGCTGCCGTTCGCCCGGGCCCGACCGGGGGAGCGCGTGCTGGAGATCGGATCGGGCGCGGGGGAGGCGTCCCTGCTCGCCGCGCGACGCGGCGCCCGCGTCGTCGCGACCGACCGCAATCGGACCGCGCTCGCCTGGCTGCGCGGGCGGGCGCTCGCGGAGGGTCTCGCGGTCGAGGTGGTCCGCGCCGACCTCGCCCGCGGGCTGGCGCGCTTCGATCGCGTGCTGGCGAACCCGCCGTACCTGCCCACGCCCGCGGGGGCGCCGGATCCGGACCCCGGCGATCGGCTCGCGCTGGACGGAGGTCCCGACGGGGCGCGCGTCACGGTCCGTCTCCTCGACGAGCTCCCCGAGCACCTCGCGCCGGGGGGCCGGGCGTACCTCCTGGTCTCCTCCGTGCAGTCCGCGCGGGCGCTCGAGGGGGCGCGGCGCGCGTGGGAGGCGCGCGGAGGCCGCCAGCGCGAGGTCGCGCACCGGCACCTCGAAGGCGAGCGCCTCGCCGTCTGGGAACTCGCGATGGCCCGGACCCGCGCTAGCCGGCCCGGTCGAGGTGCCGGACGATCGCCTCGAAGAACCGGTGCCCGTCGCCGAAGCCGCCCGCCCCGTCCTGGCGAGTCCAGTCGGGGGCCTGGTCGCGGAAGAACGCGCGCTCCGGGTGCGGCATCAGGCCGAAGACGTTCCCCTCCGGGTTCGTGAGCCCGGCCACGTGGCCCTCCGACCCGTTCGGGTTCCAGGGGTACGCGGGCTCCCCTCCGTCCGGCGCGGTCCAGCGGAAGAGCACCTGGCCCGACTCGGAAAGCGCCCGGAGCCGGGCCGGTCCGTCGCCCCCGAGCACGAGCTTGCCCTCGGCATGCGCGGACGGGAACATGAACCGTGTCCCTCGCGGAAGGTCCTTCAACGGGGGGAAGGCGCCGCCGTCCCACGCCACGAACGTCGGGCGGCACTCGAACCGACCGGAGTCGTTGGTCAGGAGCGCCGCGTCCGGGGGGCCGAGCCGCCCGCCCGGTCGGCCCGGCAGGAGTCCGAGCTCGACCACGACCTGGAACCCGTTGCATATCCCGCCGACGACATGCCCCGAGCGCACGAACTCTTCGAG
>JASHWL010000045.1 GCA_030044105.1 Thermoplasmata archaeon | reverse complement strand
CACGACGGACGGCGTCACCTCCACGACGAACCCGAGGAGCACCACGGGCGCCGCCATCTGCGCCACCTGGACACCCGGATCCAGGGCGAGGACCTCGGCCGCATCGTCTCGCTCAGCGACGGCGTGTTCGCCTTCGCGCTCACCCTGCTGGTGCTGTCGCTCACGGTCCCGGTCTCCAAGACGCCCGGCGTTTCCCTCACGAACGGCCAGCTCGGGGCGGCGCTCAACCACGACTGGGGCGTGTTCGTGGCCTACGCCTTCGCGTTTGTGATGATCGCGCTCTGGTGGTCGATCCACAACCGGACGTTCTACTACATCGCCAAGTTCGACAGCACGCTCGTCTGGCTCAACCTCCTCCTGCTCGCTCAGATCGCGGTCATGCCGTTCATCCTGAGCGTGTTCGCGACCTACGGGATCGGGCAGTCCAACCCGCTCCAGTACGCGATCGTCCTCTTCGCCGCGGTGCAGGCGACCCTGGGTGCGACCGGCACGGCGATCTGGGAGTATGCGCGGCGGGCGAAGCTCACGAGACCGGGGATATCCGACGAGATCTCCGACTTCTTCACGCGCCGGGGACTCTACACCTCGGCCGTGTTCGTGATTTCGATCGGGATCTCGTTCTATAGCGTGGGCTACGCCGAGCTCTCGTGGATCGCGATCTTCTTCGTGCAGCGGATGCTCACCGTACGCGGCGACTAGGGCCGGGCCCCGCCCGGAACGAGGACCTTCGCACCCTCGCCTTTGGTCACGTAGACATGGAGCCGGTCGCAGGTGCCCCGGAAGTACGCGGCGCCTTGGGTCCCGAACGTCGCCCGGAGGCGGTCGTCGATCTCCGCGTCGGAGAGCGTCGGCTCGACTTCCGGCGTGAACATGCACCGGAAGACGAGGAACCGGTGGCCCTCCAGATCGAGCCGGTCGGTCTCGGGAGCGCCGCAGAAAGGGCACACGAGCACGGCAGGGCGACCGTGCGCTCGGTCTAATGGTTGACGCCGGGCCCCGCCCATCAGCCGTAAGAACTGTGCGTCACATTTCGGGAGGCCCATGTCGGCGGGGAGCGACCCTGCGCGGCCGGTCGCCCCGACCGGCGCGCCCGGCCGCTGGATGGCCGGACTGCGGACGCCCGGCATCGCGCGATTCCCCTACCGTCGGCGCATCCGCATCGCGAGCCCGGACGCGGAGCGCGTGGCCGGCGAGATCGAGGCGACCCTGCGCCACATCCGATTCCACGTCGACGTGCGCACGGGCGCGGAACGCGGCTCCCCGGGCGTCACGACCACGCTCATCGCGGAGCGCAACGTCGTCCGCGTGCCGATCAGCATCGCCCGGGCGCTGCCGCTGGTCGCGCTCGTCGGGGGCGGGGTGGTCCTGGGCCTGGTCGACTGGCTTGTCACGAACCAGTTCCTGGTCCTCTTCCCCTGGATCGCCGCGTTCGCGATCGCCGCCTTCGTCTTCCGCCTCCGGATCGGCGGCGCGTACCTCAGCGAGCTGATCGTCGTGGAGGTCGTCCCCCTCCCGTCGCCGTCGGGTGGCGGCGCGCCGTCGGTGGGCACGATCTGGGGAGCGGGGCGCGCCCGCTCCGAGGGCGAGATGGGTCCGGAGCACGAGCGCACGGTCGTCCGGATCACGCCGCTGATCCCGCTCGCCGACAACATCGCGTTCGTGGTCCAGGAGACCAGCCGGCGCCTCGCGGCCCCGGGCGCCGCTCAGTCGATGTAGCCGAGGGAACGGAGCCGTTCCTTCAGGTTGCGCTCGTCCTCCTCGCTGAAGGTCCCTTCGCCGGGCTGCTCCAGGAGGCGGGCGAGGACGAACTCGACGAACGCGTCGACCGAGTCGAAGCCGGTGCCGCGGATCCGCTCCTCGAGCGCGCGCACGGTCTCCTCCGAGAGCCGGATCGACCGCGCCGGGGACGGATCGGGCGCGTCCGCGTCCATCGCTGCCGCCGTCAGGGCGCGAGATAGATAGGGTCTTCGCGGCGGGGCGGAACCGGCTATTCCCACTCGATCGTCGCGGGCGGCTTGTCGGTCACGTCGTAGAGGACCCGCACGACCTCGCCCGTGAGCTCGCGCGTGATCCGCTCGGCGATGGCCCGGCTCACGGACCGGGGCAGCTCCATCGCGGTGGCGGTCATCGCGTCGATCGACTCGACGACGCGCACGCTCACCGCCTCGCCGTGGACGCGGTTGTCCCCCAGCACGCCGACGGTGCGGACCGGGAGCAGCACCGCGAAGTACTGCCACGGGGCCCGGATCGTGCCGGCCGCGACCGCGCGCTCGATCTCCTCCTCCACGATCGCGTTCGCGACCCGCGCCCGCCGCACGCGCTCGGGCGTGACCGGCCCGTTGACGCGGACGGCGAGGCCGGGCCCCGGGAAGGGCTGCCGGTCGGGCGAGGGGATGCCGAGCTCGCGGGCGACGGCGCGGACCTCGTCCTTGTAGAGGTCCCGCAGCGGCTCGACGAGCGTGAGCCGGCTGTCCGGCGGGATCCCGCCGACGTTGTGGTGGGTCTTGATGGTGTCCCGGAGGGCGCCGCCGCTCTCGATCCAGTCCGGGGCGATCGTGCCCTGCACCAGACGGTTCGTCCCGAACCGATCGGCCTCGTCCTCGAAGAGCCGCACGAACGCGGTCCCGATCTGCCGCCGCTTCACCTCGGGATCGACGATCCCCTCGAGCGCCGCGAAGAACCGGGGGCCGGCCGCCACGACCTCGAAGGAGAGCCCGGCCTCGCGGAAGTAGCCGCTCACCCGCTCGACCTCGCCGGCGCGCAGGAGGCCCGTGTCGACGAACACGGCCCGCGCTCGGTCGCCGACCGCCCGCTGGACGAGGGCCGCCGCCACGGTGGAGTCGATGCCGCCCGACGCGGCGATGATCGCGCGCTCGGGGATCTCCCGGCGCAGGCGCTCGACCGCCTCGCGAACGAAGGCGGCCGGGTCGTTCACGGAGGGGCCCCTGCGGGCGGGTCCGCGGCGGGCTCCTCGCGCCACTTGGCCCGGTAGGCCTCGAGGGCTTTCGTGAGCTCGGGGAACTTGAGTGCGAGGATCTCGGCCGCGAGCAGCGCGGCGTTCTCCGCCGCGTCGAGGCCGACGGACGCGACGGGGATCCCGGGCGGCATCTGGACGACCGAGAGGAGGCTGTCGAGCCCGAGGCCCCGGTGGAGCGGGACCCCGACCACCGGCTTCAGCGTCCGGGCCGCGACCACGCCGGGGAGGGCCGCCGAGAGCCCGGCCATCGCGACGAAGACGTCCGTCGCCGGGTCCTTCACCAGGCGGTCGACCTTGTCCGGATTGCGGTGGGCCGACGCGACGTGCACGTCGCAGTCCACGCCGAGGGCCGTGAGGCGAGTCCGGACCTTCTCGGCGATCTCGAGGTCCGACTTGCTCCCGACGAGGACCGTGACCTTCACGCGCGCTGCGAGCGATGGCGAGAAATATAGTTTGGCCGCGTGGCGGCGCTCATGGGACTGCGCCTCCACACCGGCGGGCGGTTCCGACGCTGGCTCGGGGCCCGCTTCGGCGGGGACTTCGCGCTCGGGGACCGGGTCTGGCGCCGGATCCTTCACTGTCTCGGCGCGGCGGTGCTGATCTACTACCCGCTCCCCAACGACTTCTTCCTGATCGCGCCCAAGATCTACGTACTGCTCGCCGCGCTCGCCGCGGTGCTCGCCCTGGAGATCCTGCGCCACGCGGTCGGGCTCGAGATCCCGACGCTCCGGGAGTACGAGCGCGAGTGGATCGGCAGCTTCGCCGTGTTCGCGGTCGCGATCGTCGCGGTGATCCTGATCTTCCCTGTCCCGATCGCCTGCGCGGTCATCCTCGGCTGCGCGTTCGTCGACCCGCTCGCGGGCGAGCTCCGCCGGCTCCAGCGTGGCCCGGCGGTCGAGATCGGCCTGCCGTTCGTCGCGTACGCCGCGCTCGCGTTCGTCGGGCTCGCCCTCATGGGGCGGTGGCCGGGGCTCGACTCCGCGGGGCTCGCCGCGCTCGCGTCGGCGATCGCGGTGGCCGTCGAGCGCCCGAAGGTCTGGTGGGTCGACGACGACCTCGCGATGACGCTGGTGCCGGCGTTCGCGCTGTACCTGGCGGGCGACCTGGCGCTCGGGCTGCCGGTCTAGCGGGGTCTAGACGACCGGGGTCAGCGTGGCGTGCGGAGCGCCCTTCTCGGGATCCGGGCTGATTGCGTAGATCGTGGTCCGGGGCCGGATGCCGTAGATGCACGGCGCGTTGTCGATGTTGATGATCCGGAAGTACGTGTCCATCATGTTCAGGATCTCGCTCGAGACGAGGAGCCCCGGCTTCAACAGACCGATCCCCAGGTTCCCGACGTGCTTGGTGCGAGAGACCCCCTGGAAGTACATCCGGATCGCGACCTGGTCGCCCATCAAGCTCTCGAAGGTGTCGAACGCGGTGTACTCGATGAACGGCTTGCGGTCCGGACCGGCGACCGCCTTCTCCGCGGTGACCATCGCCCGCATCGCCTCCTCCCGCCCGAACCGGGCCATCGGGAGGATGTACGGGTCCTCGGTCTCGTTCGCCGTGTAGTCGGGGATGCGGACGCGGGTGTCGAACTGGTTCGTCGGCACGTGGCGGACGAGCGTCTCGCGGAGCTTCTCGGGCGACTCGCCCGCGGCGAGCACCGCGATGATCCCGCGGCCCTGGCTCAGGAAGTTCAGGAACGTCGGCGTGAACAGCATGTAGTAGTCGTCGATCCCGACGTTGACGTCGACCTCGAAGGCGTTGAAGCTCCCGCGGCGGAACCCGCCGCCGAGCAGCTTGTCGAAGTCGGGGATCCCCGTCGAGTAGAACCGCTCCGCGTCGGTGATCGGCTTCCACGGCCCGGCCGCGGCCGCGACGTGGTTGTTCATCCCGATGCCGAGCGCCTCGAACCGCCCGTCGTTGAGCGTGACCGCGTAGCGGGCGCGCCCGATGTTCGTGGCCCGGAGCTTCTCCAGGCGCATGTGCCGCACGCGGCGCTCGTCGAGCTCCTCGCGCTGGATCGAGATCAGGCCGTCGACGAGGTACTCGATGCCGCCCGCCTCGGGTTTCTCGAGGATCATGACGACGTCGGTGTTCGAGCCCTCCACCAGGTCCTTCTGGAGGGCCATGACGAACTCTTCCATCTCGAGTCCGTACTTGTGGGTCACCCCCTCGAGCGAGTCGATGACGAGCAGCGACTTCTCCGGGAGCGCCTTCTCGATCCGGTTGTAGACGTTCTCGACCTCGGGCATCGGGCTGCGCTTCAGGAGCGCCTGCAGGTGCGCCCGGTCGACGCGGGTCGGCGGACCGCGCTCCTGGCCGAAGCTCGAGAGCACCTCGCGGCCGGCCCGGACCTTCTTCTGCTCCTGCTCGGGCAGCTCGGGCTCGCGCGGCTTCCCCGAGGACTGGATCGCGTCGAGGAACAGTTTCGCGGCGTCGAGCACCCGGGTGCGCATCTCGGTCGACTTGAGCCACGGGAACTGGCGGTAGAGCGCCTCGTCCCCGACGCGGGTCGAGAGATAGAACGAGCGCGTCGGCTGGCCGACGCGCTCGAGCAGCTCGAGCCCGAACGTCGTCTTGCCGGACCCGGCGCCGCCCTTGACGATCAGCGATCGGCCGCCCTTCCCGCTCAGGAAGGCGACGACCTCGGGGGGGACCCCGCCCACGGTGCTCCCTTCGGTCGCGGTCATGTCAGCAACGAAGGTCCGGCCCGCGCGCTCGGTCGACGACGCGACGTACCATTCCGATTCCCGCTCTCGTTAACGTCGGGAAGGGAAGGTAAAGGTTTCGTCGGTCCGGTCGCCGAAGTCGCGTCTCAGGCCGTCGCGGCCCGACGCGCGGCCTCGAGCGCGGCCTTGAGCGCCTCGGCGAGCGGCGCCCCCGGCTCGCCGACCGCCGTCGCCGCCGCCGGGTTCCCCCCGCCCTTCCCCGAGAAGGCGGGCGCGGCGTGGCGGAGCACGAGGTCGGCGCGCACCCGCTCGGCGGTCGAGCCCACGAAGAGGAGCCCGCGGCCGTCGCGCTCGCTGGCCAGCACGGCGACCCGGTCCGGGCCCTTCGTGAGCAGCCGCGAGAGCTCCATCAGTTCCTCGCGCGCGAGGGCCCCCGTCTGATGCGTGAGCGTGACGCCACCGGCCGACTCGGTCGCGGACGGGTCGTCCAGCAGGCGGACCGCCTCCGCGCCGAGGTCGCCCTTGAGCCGCTGCTTCGCCGATTTCCGGGACTCCTCGAGCTCCGCGAGCAGCCGGTCGACGCCGCTCGGCAGCTGGTCGACCCCGACGCCGAGCCGCCGCGCGCTCTCGCGCAGCACCTCCTGCTGCTGCTCCCGCACGTCGAGCGCGCGTCCGCCGCTCACGTACGAGAGCCGGACCACGCCGTCCTGGATGCGCTCGACGTCGAGCACGTCGATCGCGCCGACCTCGCTGGTGTGGGTGCAGTGGGTCCCGCCGCAGGCCTCGACGTCGAACCCCTCGATCTCGACGATCCGAAGGTCCTTCCCCGGGACCGCGCCGCCCTGGTAGAGCGTGAACCCGAACCGCCGCTCGGCCTCCGTGCGCGGCTCGAAGTAGCTCTTGACGGGCCGGTCCTCGCGCACGATCGCGTTGACCCGCTGCACCACCGCCCGCAGCTCCTCGCGCGAGAGCGGCCGGTAGTGCGTGATGTCGATCCGCGCGAGGTCCGGTCCCTTGTAGGCGCCGGCCTGCCAGACGTGCGGGCCGAGGAGCTCGCGCAGCGCCCCGTTCATGAGGTGCGTCGCGGTGTGGTGCTGCATCAGCTGCGTCCGACGGGCGGCGTCGATCCGGCCGTGGACGCGATCGCCCGGCGCCACCTGGGCGACGCCGTCGAGCCGGTGCAGGATCCACCGTCCCTTCCGCTCGACGTCGACCACGTCCTGGTCGCCGAGCTGGCCGAGGTCGTGGACCTGGCCTCCGCTCGTCGGATAGAAGTAGGTCCGGTCCAGCGCGACGAACGGGCCGCTCGCCCAGACGACGTGCGCGTCGAACGCGACCGTGTACGGGTCGAGGTAGTACTCGGCCTGCGTCGCCGGCGTGTCCTCCGGGGGCGTCGGGAGCTCCGCGCCCTTGTCCGTGTACTCGTTGACGGGCCGCTCTCCCTCGTGGCGTGCGGCGACCCGGGCATAGAAGTCCTCGGGGATCTTCGGGGCGTGCCGGAGCTCCTCCACCGCGATCTCGGGCGGGACGCCGAGCGAGTCGTACCAGGCGAGCAGGTCCTCCTCGGTGACGGGCTCGCCCGACGCCTGCGCGCGCTCCTCCGTGCGGCGGATGATGACGCGGGCCCGGGCGATCGCCTCGCCGAACCGCTCGACCTCCGCCTCCACCACGCGGTGGAGGTCGTCGCGATGGGCCCCGACCTCGGGCGCGACGCGGGCGATGTCGCGCGCGACCTCGTCGAGCACGACGTTGAGCGTCGGCGCCTCCGGCCGCGTCTGGAGGATCCGGACCGCCCGCCGGATCAGGAGGCGCGCGAAATACCCCTCCTTGCTGTTGGACGGGACGACGCCGTCGGTGAGCAGGTAGTTCAGGGCCCGCGCGTGGTCGACCAGGATCGCCGCCTCGCGGGCCGAGAACGTGGCGCGCAGGTCCTCGTACGGGCGCCCGAAGCAGGCTTCGTACGCGGTCTTCGTTCCCCGGCTCATCCAGACGAACCGCTCGAGCCCGTAGCCGGTGTCGACGACCGTGAGCGGCATCGGGCGGAGCGTCGTCCCGTCCCGGAGGTACTCCATGAAGACCAGCGTCGCGAGCTCGAGCCCGAGGAGCCCCACGCTGAGCGAGGGGCCGAGGTTCCCCCCGCCCTCCCACTCCTCCTCCTTGTACGTGATCCCGGTCGGGTCGGCGCCCAGCGTGGTCGTGAGGAACTCGTGGCAGAGTTCGGTCGTCCGTTCCTTGAAGTAGACCTCGTGGTCCGGCCGGTTGAACGCGTGGTGCGCCATCATCTCGAAGAGCGTCATGTGGCGGCCGCTCCGCCCGACCTCCTCGATGTCGATGAACCGGACGACGGGCTGGCTGATCACGAGCGGATTCGCCGGCGGCGGGATCGCCCCGCTCGTCACCCACGGCTGGAAGTCGTAGATCGACGCCTGCGTGAAGAAGACGTCGTTCCGCCACCGCGCGACCGTGGGGTACCGCCGGATGCGCGTGTGGCCCCGCGCCTCGAAGAACCCGAGGAACGCCTCGCGCAACCCGTCCGGATCGTACGGGCGCGCGAAGCCCGGATGGCCGAGAAAGCCGTAGTCGCGGCACGGGGCCTCCTGGCAGCGGTCGTGCGCCCCGAGCGTCCAGAACGCCGCGTGGCAGACGACGCAGGTGCGACGATGGAAGCCGGCGCGATGGAAGTACGCCAGATCGTACTCCGACGGGTCCATCGTCAGCGACCGAGGTTCCCCGGACCTTAAGGAGTTCGGGCGTTTCGACCGCCGGGCGACGCGTCCCGGCGGACGCGGCTCGCGGAGTGCGATCGGTCTGGCGACGGCGACGAACGGTGGGCCTCCGGTCGACCCGCGGACCGCGCGCCGGGCGACGATCCTCCTGATCGCGCTGCGGATCGGGTATGCCTACAACTGGTTCGACACCGGGCCGGCGCTGCCCTCGATCGGGGCGACGTTCTCCGTCGGCGCGGTCCAGCTGGGGATCCTGGTCGCGGCGTTCCTGGTCGGCGCGGGCCTGCTCCAGGTGCCGGCCGGGCTCCTGTCCCTGCGCTACGGGGCTCGGGCGGTGTCCCTCGCCGGGGTCGGGCTGCTCGCGGTGGCCGGCGCGGCGAGCGCGTTCGCGCCGACGTTCGCCGCGCTGGTCGGGCTCCGCGTCGCGGCGGGCGCCGGCGCGGGCCTGTTCTTCTCGCCGGCGATCGGTCTCGTGGCCAGTCTCTACCCGACCGGGCACCGGGGTCTCCCCGTCGGCACGTTCAGCTCCGCGTTCAGCGCGGGGGCCGCGCTCGGGATCGTCGGCAGCTCCGCGCTGCTTCCCCTCGTCGGCTGGCGGATCGCGCTGCTCGTGGGCGGCGCCCCGCTCGGCGTGCTCGCGCTCGTGGCGCTGGCGCTGATCCCCCGGCGGGCGGGCGCGCCTCCGGCCCACCGGCCGGCCCGGGGGATCCCCGCCGCGCTCCGCTACCCGCCGGTCTGGGTGATCGGGGTCGCGTTCATCGGGCTCGAGGGGGCCTCGTTCGCGACGGGCCAGTTCATCGTCCCGTGGGGAGAGTCCGTGCGGGACTGGTCGATCCTGCTCGCCGGCGCGGTCGGGATGACGTTCGTGTTCCCGAGCGTGTTCGGCGGACCGGTCGGCGGCGCGATCGCGGAGCGCCACGTCAACCATCGCACGCAGTTCGCGGTCGCCGTCCTCGCCGGAGCCGCGGTCCTGGCCACGCTGCCGTGGGCCGGCCTCGCGGCGGCGATCGGCATCGGGATCCTGTTCTCGTTCTCCTACGGCTTCGTCTACGCGGTGATGTACGTGCTCCCGCACTTCTGGCGCGACCTCGCGCCGGCCGAGGTGCCGCTCGCGATCGGGCTGTTCAACTCGATCCAGCTCACCGGCGGCGCGATCGTCGCCTCGCTGTTCGGCTGGGTCCTCGGGCTGAAGGGCTACGCGATCGCGTGGGAGTTCCTCGCGGCGGTGACCGTCGCCTTCCTCCTCGCGCTCGTCGCGCTCCGGCCGACCCGCGCCGCCGGGGCCGGTCCTGCGGACGGGGCGGCGCGCGCCCCGACCTGAGCGCCCGCCCCGTCGCGCAGTCCTCGGCGATCGGGCAGTCCGGGCAGCGCGGACCCAGGGGACGGCACAGGTTCTGCCCGTGCTGGACCAGGAGCGGGTTCAGCGGGATCCAGTAGCGCTCGGGCACGACCGCCCGCAGGCGGACCTCCGTCTCCTCCGGGGTCCGGGTCCGGACGAGCCCCAGCCGGTTCGCGATGCGGTGCACGTGGGTGTCGACCGGGATCGCCGGCACGCCGTAGCCGAAGACGAGGACGCAGTTCGCGGTCTTCGGCCCGACGTGGGGCAGGGAGAGGAGCTCCTCGCTCGTCCGCGGCACCTCGCCGCCGAACCGGGCGACGATCTCGGCCGCGCAGTCTCGGATCGCCCGGGCCTTGGTCGGGTAGAAGTTCACCTCCCGGATCAGCGGCGCGAGCGCCCGCGGGTCGGCCGCCGCGAGGCCGCGGGCGTCCGGGTACCGGGCGAACAGCCGGGCGCTCGCGACGTCCGTCGCCTCGTCGCGCGTGCGCTGCGAGAGGATGGTCCCGATCAGGACCTGGAACGGGTTCTCCGCGTGGTCGCGGAGGTACGGCACGCGCCAGTCGCCGGCGTGGTAGAGCTCGGCGAGCCGGTCGAGCACGCGTTCGAAGTCGAACCCGGGCGCCGCCGCCGCGCTCATCCCGCGCCCCGGGCCGGGCCCTCGACCGCGCTCGGGAACGGGCCGGTGCCGGGGTCGGAGAGGTCAGGCTCGTCGTTCCCCCCGTGCGCGTCGCGGAGCAGCTCGCCCACGAGGTAGTCGCTTCCGACCACGAGGGTGAACCCGTCGGGCCCGGTGGCGGCGCGCGCGAGCCGGACCCCCTCCGCCGCCGACCGCGCCGCGACGACGCGGGCGAAGCGCCCGACGGCGAGCGCGCGCAGGTCCGCGACCGGGACGGCGCGCTCCGACCGGACCGGCACGACCACGATCGTCGTGGCGAGCGGCGCGAGCGCGTCGAGGATCGACGCGACCGGCTTGCCCTTGAGGCAGCCGAAGACGAGGGCGTTCTCGGCGGGGTCGCCGAGCGGGTACATCTCGCCCAGGCTCTGCGTGATGGCCCGCGCGCTCTCGATCGTGTGCGCGACGTCGTAGAAGAGGTCGGGCCGCCGGGCGACGCGCTCGAGTCGCCCGGGCCAGGAGAGGTGCGCCAGGCCGGCCCGGATCCTCCGGTCGTCGAGCGGTCGCCCGATCGCCTCGGCGAACCGTGCGACGGCCGCGATCGCGAGCGCCGCGTTGCCTGGCTGGAAGCGACCCTGCAGCGGCACGTCGATCGCCTCGATCGTGCGTCCCGGCAGGTGCACCGTGAAGCGCTGCCCGTCCTCCGCGAGCTCGCGGTCGAGCACGCGGACCTCGGCGCCCAGCCGCCAGAGGCCGACGCCGAGCCGCGCGGCCGTCGCGTCGACGACGGCCGCCGCCTCCGCCGGGAGGTCCCCCCGCACGGCGGTCATGCCGGGATGCAGGATCCCGGACTTCTCCGTGGCGATCGCCGCCAGCGTCCGCCCGAGGATCTCGGTGTGCTCGAGCTCGAGGGTCGTGACGACGCCCACGCGGCTCGCGAGGACGTTCGTCGCGTCGAGCCGGCCGCCGATGCCGACCTCGACCACCGCCGCGTCGACCCCCTCCCGGGCGAACCAGTCGAAGGCGACCGCGGTCGTGAGCTCGAAGAACGTCGGGGGGCGGCCGAGCCGGCCTTGCGCGACGAGGTCGCGCGCCGTGCGATCGACGCGCTCCACCGCGTCGACGACCGCGTCCGGGGCGATCGGGCGCCCGTCGAGGCGCATCCGCTCCCGGTAGCTCTCGAGGTGCGGGGAGGTGAAGAGACCGGTACGCAGGCCGTGGGCGGAGAGGATCGCCTGCGCCATCGCGGCGACCGATCCCTTGCCCTTGCTGCCCGTGATGTGGATGGACGGGTACCGGAGTTGCGGGTCGCCGAGCCCCGCGAGCAGCGCCCGCACGGTGTCGAGACCGGGGACGAGCCCGAAGCGGCGGCGGGCGTAGAGCCCGGCGAGGAGCGCCCGGTACCGGGCCGGGTCCGAGGCGACCTCCGCGGTCCGTGCGCGCTTCGCCATGCGACGATCCGTTCCGGGGCGCGGGGCCCGCTCAGTACATCGACCGTTCCCGATACCGTCCGAAGACGTCCTGGAAGGCGTGCACGATCTCGCCCAGCGTCGCCCGGGCCTTGAGCGCGTCGAGCACCGCCGGCATCGTGTTCCGGTCCTCGGTCTCCGCGACCCGGCGCACGCGGTCGAGGGCCGCGGCGTGCTTCTTCCGGTCGCGGCGGGCACGCAGGCTCGCGAGGCGGGCCGACTGCGCCCGCCGGGCGGCCTCCGAGATCTTGAGGCGGGGCACGCGGATCGGCTCGTCCGTCGCGTAGGCGTTGACCCCGACGATCTTCTCCTCCCCGGACTCGACCGCGCGCTGGTAGCGGAACGAGGCTTCCTGGATCTCCCGCTGGAAGAACCCCCGCTCGATCGCGGGGACGACGCCGCCGAGCTCGTCGATGCGGTCGAAGTAGCGGCGGGCCTCCTCCTCCATGCGGTCGGTGAGCCACTCGACGTAGTAGCTGCCGCCGAACGGATCGACCGACTCGGCGACGCCCGACTCGGAGGCGAGGATCTGCTGGGTCCGCAGCGCGATCCGCGCCGCGTCCTCGCTGGGGAGCTGGATCGCCTCGTCGTACGAGTTCGTGTGCAGCGACTGGGTGCCGCCGAGGACCCCGGCGAGCGCTTGGACCGTCGTGCGCACGATGTTGAGCTCGGGCTGCTGCGCCGTGCAGGAGCATCCGGCGGTCTGCGTGTGGAAGCGGAGCCAGAGCGAGCGCTCCTTCTTCGCGTGGAACTCGTCGCGCATCACGCGGGCCCACAGCCGCCGCGCGGCGCGGAACTTCGCGATCTCCTCGAAGAAGTCGTTGTGCGAGTTGAAGAAGAACGACAGCCGCGGGGCGAACGCGTCGACGTCGAGGCCCCGGCGGATCGCCTCGCCCACATAGGCGCGCCCGTCGGCGAGCGTGAACGCGAGCTCCTGGACCGCCGTCGAGCCGGCCTCGCGGATGTGGTAGCCCGAGATCGAGACCGGGTTCCACTGCGGCATCGACCGGGTCGCGAACTCGATCGTGTCGGTGACGAGCCGCAGCGCCGGGCGGGGCGGGTAGAGGAACTCCTTCTGGGCGATGTACTCCTTGAGGATGTCGTTCTGCGTCGTGCCCCCGAGCTTCGCCCGGGCGACGCCCGCGGCCTCCGCCGCGAGGACGTACATGCCCCAGACGATGTTCGCGGGGCCGTTGATCGTCATGCTGGTCGTCACCCGCTCGAGCGGGATCCCCTTCAGGAGACGGCCCATGTCGTCGAGCGAGCCGACGTTGACCCCGCACTTGCCGACCTCGCCGAGCGCCTCCGGGTCGTCGGCGTCGATCCCGTAGAGCGTCGGATCGTCGAACGCGATCGAGAGGCCCGACTCGCCGTGCGCGAGCAGGTAGCGGAACCTCCGGTTCGTGTCCTCGGGGGTCCCGAACCCCGAGAACATGCGCATCGACCAGACGCGGCTCCGGTACATCGTCGGGTGCACGCCGCGGGTGAACGGCGGCTGCCCCGGGTAGCCGATCCCGTCCTCGAACTTCGAGCGGGGCGCGCGCGGCGTGTAGACCCGATCCACCGCGATCCCCCCCAGCGTCGTGAACCGCGGCTTCCGCTCCGGCGTGCGCGCGATCGCCGGCCCGGCGACCTCGGCCTCCCAGCGCCGCGTGCGCTCCTCGACGGGATCGTCCGAGGTGGACGCGCCCGTCCGGGCGCCCGCCGGCGGGGAGCTGGACTTTCCGGCCGCCATCGCTCCCCAAGGGTCCGGGGGAATGATAAGGCCGGGGGCGGAGTCCGAGCGGCCCGGGATCACGCGGCGAGACGCAGGCCCCAGAGATCGGTCCCGCGACGGGCGGTCCAGCGCACACCCTCGCGCTCGGCGAACCGGGGGAACGCGCGTCCCGTCCACCGCGAGTTGTCGGCCAGCACCACGGCCGCGGGGGCGAGCCGGGGCCGGACGGTCCGCAGCTCCCACGCGAGGTGCGCGGGCGTGTGCAGGTCGTCGTGCAGGAAGATCCCGATCGGCGGGAGCTCCCGGATCACGCGGGGCAGCAGGCGCTGCGATGGCCCGAGGCGGAGGTCCCAGCGCGTGCGCAGCCTCGACGGCACGGCCCATCCGCTCGAGCGGCCCGGGGGGATCGACACCGGCGACTCGTTCCGCGCGAGCCGGGGTCCGCGTTGGAACGTCGGGCGATCGATGGAGTGCAGCCGCCCGTGCCGGTTGCGGCGGAGCGCCGCGAGGAAGTGCGCGGAGGAGACCCCGCTGCTCACGCCGACCTCCACCACGGTGTCGGGGCGTTGGAGCCGCGTGATCGCGTAGAGCTCGAGCGGGGCCCGGATCTGCGCGAACCCCCCGACCCGGCCGGTGGCCCGATGCGCGCGGCGGATCGCGATCTCCATCGGCACGAGCGCTTCGGCCTCGGCCACCACGTCGGCGACGGAGTCGGGCGAGGCCCCGGTGAGCCGCGCGATCCAGCGATAGTCCGGTCGCGCGGACCGGTCCCCGACCGCGGCCCCGAACGCCGCCGCGGCGCGGCGCGCGGCCGGCGAGCCGGACCGCGGCCTCACGACCCCTCCGGGACCGGAGCACCCGCCGGCTTCGGGACGAGGTGGGCCGCGTCGACCGCCCACGTCGCGCGCGAGGGCTCTTCCCGACGCGCGGCGCGGTCGATCTCGATCCGGGACGCGAAGAACGGGGCATCGAGGACGAGCGTCTCGTACTCGCCCCCCTCGCCGGCCACGTGCGTCCGACGCACCCCCGCGCTCCGGCGACCGATCTCCGTCAGGAGCGCGTGGTCGAGCCTTCGTCCCAGCAGGTCCGCGCCCAGGGTTTCGGCGGCGACGTGGGCGATGCGAATGTCGAGGCCCGCGTCGATCTCGGCGGCGACCACGCGATGCGGGTCCTTGCGCCACAGCGGCGTGTAGATCGGTCGGCCGACCCGCGCGCCGACCTCCAGGAGACGGGACCACTGGTACGAGGACTCGATCGCGCCGGCGACCACCCAGCCGCGCTCGCCGCCGAGCGCGCGCTCGAGCGCGGCGAGCTCCGCCGGTTCGCCCGCGCCCTCGACGGGCACCGCGCGGTACCGGCGGCCGCAGGCGCGGGCCTGCAGCTCCACCAGCGCCAGGTTCGGCGTGTGGAACATCATCGACTCCGGATCCGGGGGTCGCAGCGTGACGAACTCGTCCACCGTCCGGCCCTGGGTGTCGGCGAGGTACGCCGCATAGACCGAATCCTTCCCTCCCGAGACCAGGGCTGTGACGGTCATCCGTCCCTCACGGCAACCCGAGGCCATCCCGCCAGCGATCGTACAGCTCGTCGAGCCGCAATGTCGCCCGGTGGGCGCCGTGGAAGGACAGCTCGCCGTTCGCCGACCGGACCTCTCCGAGCCGCCGGCACGGTACCCCGGCCATCGTCCGCTCGAACGCGCGCTCCCCGCCCGGCGCGACCTCGACCACGAGGCGGGAACCCCCCTCCGCGACGATCGCGAGACCGGCTCCCGTTAGGCCGGTGGCCCCGAGATCGACCGAGAACCCGAGGCGTCCGCCGAACGCCATCTCCGCGAGGGAGACGACGAGCCCTCCGTCGGACACGTCGTGGGCCGACCGCACGAGCCCGCGACCGATCGCACGCAGGAGCCCGGCGCCCAGCCGGCGGAGCGCGGCGGGGTCGGCCCGCGCCGGCCGGATCCCCGCGAGCCCGTTCCGCCGGGCCCAGAGCGACCCCCCGAGCTCCGGTCCGGAACGCCCGAGGAGGTAGAGCGCGTCGCCCCCGGCCTTGAGGTCGCTGGTGACCGCGCGTCGCACGTCGGCCACGACCCCGGTCGCGAGCAGCACCGGCGTGGGGGCGATCCCCGCCCCCATGCCGCCGTTGTACAGGCTCACGTTCCCCGAGGGGATCGCGAAGCCGAGGGCGCGGGCCCCCCGGGCGAGGCCTCGCGTGACGCGATCGAAGTCCGCCAGGACCGCGGGGTCCTCGGGGTTGCCGAAGTTGAGGCAGTTGCTGAACGCATCGGGACGGGCCCCGACGGCGTAGAGGTTCCGCGCCGCCTCCTCCACGGTCCACTCCGCCCCCGGCTCGGGATCCTCCCGGCACGCCCACGGCTGCGCCGCCGTCGCGATCGCGAGGCCGCGCGGGCTCCCGGGATCCGGCTGCAGGATCGCCGCGTCGCCGTGGGAGGACGACCCGACGCGGCCGTGCAGCGGCTTGATCACGGTGCGTCCCTGCACCTCGTGATCGTAGACCCGGATCACCGACTCCCGCGAGACCGAGTCGGGCGCGAGCAGGAGGTCGGTCGCGAGCCCTCCGAGGTCCTCGTCCGGCACGGGCGGCGGGGCTCGGAACCGGCGCGCCCGGGGCCGCGTCGGGCGCCGGCGCGGCGGGAGGTCCACGCGGAATCCGACCCGGAGGTGGGCGACGGGCCGCCCCTCCCACTCGAGGGTCTCAAACGGTGGGTCGGTCACCTCTCCGATGTCGCGGAGCGGAACGTCCCGACGTCGGAAGATCTCGGCGACCGCCGGCGCGTCGCGGGGGCGGACGTCGAGCAGCATCCGCTCCTGCGACTCCGAGATCCAGACCTCCCAAGGGAGCAGGCCGGGTTCCCGCAGCGGCACGCGCGCGAGATCGATGTGGGAACCGAACCCTCCGGCGTTCACCAGCTCGCCGCTCGCGGCCGCGAGGCCGCCGCCCCCGAGGTCCTTGCCGCCGCGCACCAGGCCGCGGTCGAACGCCTCGAGGCAGGCGCGGATGAGCGGCTCGGTCATGATCGGGTTGCCGAGCTGCACCGCCCCGCGCGACTCCGTCTCGCTCTGCGACGAGAGCTCCTTCGAGGCGAAGGCGACGCCCCCGATCCCGTCCCGGCCCGTGAGCCCGCCCACGAGCAGCAGCCGGTCGCCCCGGCGGTCGGCCCGGTTCCGCAGCAGCCGTCGCCGGGGCAGGAAGCCGACGCAGCCGACGTTGACGATCGGGTTCACGACGAACGACGGGTCGAAGAATATCCCGCCGGAAACGGTCGGTACACCGACCCGGTTCCCGTAATCCCGGATGCCGGCGATCACGCCCTCCGCGAGGTAGCGAGGGCTCTTCACCCCCGGCGGGAGCGCGGCCGTCGGCGTGTCGAGCGGGCCGAAGAACAGCGGGTCCGTGAGCGCGATCGGCTTCGCTCCGACCGTGAGGACGTCGCGCAGGATGCCCCCGATCCCCGTGGCGGCTCCGCCGTACGGCTCGACCGCGGACGGGTGGTTGTGCGACTCGATCCGAAGGGCGTAGGCGTTCGGGCCCTCGAACGCGAGGACCCCGGCGTCGCCCGTTCCGAGCACCCGCGGGGGGGAGCGCAGCGGGCCGAACGCGCGCCGCAGGAACGGTCGGGAGGTCTTGTAGCTGCAGTGCTCGCTCCAGCTCTGCGCGAGTCCGGCGAGCTCGACATCGGTCGGGTCGCGCCCCTCGCGGCGGAAGTAGGCGCGGAGCCGCTCGAGCTCGGCGCGGTCGAATCCGAGGCCTCGCGCCTGGGAGACGTACTCGAGCTTCGAGATCGCGTCGCTGCGGAACGGGACGACGGAAACCCGGTCCGCCCAGGCCGTCTTCGCGTGCGCCCGGCTCGGAGACATAGCGCTACGGCGCGACCGGACGGACGGTCACGCGGTGGATGACCGGGTTGGCGAGGAGTCGGTCGACGGCCTCCCGCGCGCGGCCGAGCGCCTCGGTCTCCGTGGCGCCGTCGAACTCGAGATCGTAGATGCGGGCCGTCGTGACCCGTCGGAGCGAGGGGATCCCGAGGAGGGTCAACGACTTCAGGACGCTCTCGGCCTCGGCGTCGAGGATCCCCTCCTTCAGTTCCACGCGGATCTCGACCCGCGTGCGGCGGGGAGAGTACGACAGGGGGGTCCCTCCGCTCTCGGGACCACGCCGGACAGATAACCCTGAGCGGGCCGCGGCGGCCCGGGGATCGGGTGTCGCGGTGGGCAGCCCCTTTCGAGTTCTCGCTGGAGGACAGCGAGACGGCGAACCCTCCGAGGGAGCCTCAGGAGAGAGTCACGGACAGCAGCTCGGCTCCGCGCGCCCCGGTCGCCATGTTGACCGACGCCGACGCGCTGCTCGTGCCCGGCGTCACTGAGGCCACCAGCTCGACCTCGATGCCGACCCCGAACTCGTAGGTGTGGCTGCGCACGAACGTGGTCACGATCGACGAGCTGGTGTGGACGTGCGCGAACGTGTGCGCGAAGGAGCCGGAGCTCACGTTCTCGTAGATCGCGAAGGGTTGGCTGCCCATGTAGACCGCGCCGCTCGTGAGGTCGGCGAGATACATGTACGGATAGACGATCAGCTCGGCCGTCGCATTCTGGGTCGGGCCGCCCGGGCTCGCCGTAAGGTGCGTGCTCAGATCGATCACCCAGCGGGACGTGAGCGTATGCACTCCGTTCGTCGTCTGGAACGTCGCGTTCGAATCGAGCCCGCCGAACAGCGTGACCTCCGTCGAGGAGTTGCTGGCGCCGCAGCTACCGGCCGTCACCTTGCCGGACATCTCCGCCCAGCCCGAGCTGCTGTTCACCACCGGGTCCACCGGGGTCGAGTCGGTCAGTCGGCAACCCGAATTGAAGACGCCCACCTCGCCGTACCCCTCGCCCGAATACGGCGCGACCAGGTGAAAGTGAGACGGGTGGGACGCGGCGGAAGCTCCCAGGCTCGTGCCCGAGACGAGGAGAAGGAGCGTGAGGGCCCCAGCCCCGCCGGTCGCGAGGGTCACCGTCGCGCGTCGGCGCCCGCGCCAGCGCGTTCCGAGGTCTCGCTCGATCCCCTCTGCCCTTGTCATCGGTCCCCTCGCCTTCCGAAGCCCGGGTCGCTTGGAAGCTTTGTGGAGATTCTTGGGGCCGAGCGGGCGCGGGCACGGACCGATCCCGCCGCCGGAGGCCCATATCGGGCATCGTCCTCGTCCCGTCCTAGGTTGGGGCGGGACCTGTCGGCACCCCCTCGGGAATCGGAGGGCTCCCGGGCGTTCTCTCGGGGCTCTCGCCGTCCCCAAAGCGTATATAGTAGGACTTTTTCGGGCGCTCGGCGCGGTGGGGGGCCGGCCATCACAGTGGAGGAGTTCATCTGTAGCGTGGAGTTCCTCCGCGGGCCGACCGAACTCGTCGCGCGCGTGTCGAGCGAGGCGGGGGGCATCCGGGAGTACCGGGGACCCTCGTCCGGGTCTGTGATCGATCAGGTCATCAACGACCTCCAAGAGGAGTTTGAGTCCGCCCCGGTGACGTAGCGTTCACCACGCACCGGGCATTCGCAGTCGGGGATTCACAGAGGACGTACGGAGAGGGAGCACCATGCAGAGGTCGGGGTCGCAGAAGCCGCCGGTCAGCCGCGCCGTCGAGAGCGCCTTCACCAAGGTCTGGGGCGACGACCACGTGGTGGCGCTCATCGCGCTCAAGGTCGAGACCGCGGAGGCCGACACGGTCGCGAGCGAGGTCGCCCGGTTCACCGAGGTGGAGGACGTCTTCCTCGTCACCGGCGACACCGACATCTTCCTCAAGGTCCGGTTCCCCCACTATGACGAGCTCAAGGACTTCGTGCTCCACCGGCTGCCCGGCGTGCACGGGATCCGCGAGACGAAGACGCTGCTGGTCGTGACGGCCTACAAGGAGGCCGGGGAGCCCCGCGCGTCGTGACGCCCTCCACCGCGGCCGGCGGAAGCGCGCCGGCGGCCGGCACCACGCCGATCGAGCTCGAGACGCCGGCGCTCCAGCCGGTCTTCGAGTCGCTCGCCGAGCTGGTGGACGACACGACCGTCCCGCGGAACATCCGGCGCGGGGCGCAGTCCGCGCGCGACGCGCTGCTCAAGCCCCGGGTCGCGCTCGACGTGCGGATCGCGAGCGCCGTCTACGTCCTCGACGATCTCGCCAACGACCCGAACCTGCCGACCCACGGCCGCACCGCGATCTGGTCGATCATCTCGAGCCTGGAGAGCCTCGCGTGACGTGCGTCAGGGATACGCTGAAATACGGCGGCCGGGTCCCTTCCGTTCGGAACGGGTTCGGGCCCGTAGCTCAGCTAGGTTGGCCGCGCGGCGCCCCCGCCGGCCCTACACAGAGCAGCTGGCTTTTAACCAGTTGGTCGGGGGTTCGAACGAGCCGC